>NZ_JBFGYC010000297.1:0-4970 GCF_041587635.1 Pontibacterium sp.
CTCATTTCAACGCTGGGCGGCGATCCTGAAAAACCGATTGAGAACCACTCGCCGTATCGTCTGCTCAGTCAGGCAGAAATTGATGAGATGCGGGACTCAGGATTGATCGAGTTTGGCGCACATACTTGCAGTCATGCGATTCTCAGCCGACTGTCCGCCGAAGAACAGGCGCGGGAGATCAACGAATCCAAGCGTGTGATTGAAGAGATGGTAGGCCGTCGCTGTGATCATTTTGCCTATCCAAATGGTAGCACTCAGGACCACGATCCAGTCACAGCGCAACTGATCAGCGACGCGGGCTTTGCCAGCTGTGTCAATATGCGTCCGGGCGCAAATCTGCCCAACACCGAACGCATGCATCTTTATCGCTACGGTATCGGGTCTGATACCACCTTCAGCCGTTTTAAGCTGATGGTGCACCATATTCGCTGACTAATATGGGTGACTCAACGCTGGGTCACCTGACTTTCACGCAACCGCTGCGTGAGTTTCATATTCTCAAACGCCTTTTCGTAATAGGTCGGTGACAGGGTCATCGCGCGATCAAAGTAAAACTCCGCCTTCTCATATTTTCCTTCCAGCAAACAGATGTAGCCAACATCGTTATGGGCGTTGGCGGGCTCCATCACCTGCTCAAATGCGGTCAGAGCAGATACATAGTTCTCTTGACGGGCATAAAGTAGTCCCAGATTACGCCATGCCTGCGGGGATTTAGGATCCAGTCGCAACGCCGCCTTATAAGATCGCTCCGCCTTTTCCCACTGATTGCTCAGGTAGTATGAGTAGCCTCTATTATTCAGCGTAATCGCCGCTTTGGGATTGATCTCCAGGGATAAGGTGTATAGCGACTGCGCCCGGTCATGATCACCCTTGAGGTCCGCGACAACGCCCAACCCATTGTACGCATGTGCTGGTGATTCCCGGTCCGCGTCAATCTGCTTTGTCACCGCAGCGATCTCATCTTCCGTCAACGGCTTCGGATGAGCATCTTCTGTCTTTAACGCCTGAAGGCGAGAGCGGTCAGCTTCCACGGATTTAGTAAAGAAGGCATGGGCATCTTTGAAACGATTGACCTTGAGATAAAGTACACCTAATGCTTCGTTGCCGTAGACATGTTCAGGTTCCCGGGAAAGTACTCCCTCGAAAGCCATAATCGCCTTACCCGTATTCCCTCGATCAAGGTGAATTTGTCCGATTTTGTAAAGGGCCTCGGTATTATTATCATCCAGCTGTATCGCCTGAATATACATAAACAGTGCTTTGTCGAACTCACCTGCTCGAAGTTGCTGATCGCCTAATTCAACCCCTTCATCTGCAGTTTTGGCTACAGGGAGGTTAGAAAAAGTAACCGTTGAGCGCCCCTCGTACAGCGCATTTTCATCGACCTTCTCTGGCGTTTCCTGATTAGCAGCGCAACCCGAAAGCACAACCAACACACTAACCAACACGAGCCACCAGCTATCTCTTTTCTGCTGCCGTACTCTATCAATCGATAACGTCATCATCCTGGAACTCCTTCTCTATTACTCCCCCTATCTTCCAAAGACTTCAAGTACCGTCAGGACAGCGGGTCCGACTGCTACCAGAAAGAATCCTGGCCACAGGCAGAAGGTGAGCGGAAAGATCATTTTAGTACCAATCTTAGCCGCTAATTCCTCAGCGCGCTGCATACGTTTATCACGAAACTCTTCTGAATAGACACGGAGAGTGTCGGCGATACTGCCACCAAAGCGCATACTCTGATCTAAAAGGGCCACTAAACCCTTGATATCATCAACCCCCGTGCGCTCTGCCATATTCTTCAAGGCATCGATACGATGCACGCCGGCACGGATTTCAGAGTTAACCAAGTTAAGCTCTTCGGCTAATTCTGGGTGACTCACATCCAGCTCCTGCGCGACACGTTGCAAGGCTGCGGATAACCCCAAACCAGATTCAATACAAACCACCAGTAGGTCTAATGCATCAGGAAAGCTTGAATGAATGGTTTTGATTCGATTAAGTGCCAGACGATCCAACACCATTGATGGCAAAAGAAAACCTGTTAGCGCTCCAAGCGCGGCATACACAAAGATTTGACGCGCGGTCACTTCTGGTAAAAAGCTTGCAGATAGTACGACCGCGAAAAAAATTGTAACGACCAACAATATTTTTATCGCGTAGAAGTTTTTGACTGCATTGTCAGATCTAAAGCCTGCGTGCATCAGCTTTAGCCGCACTTCAAACGTATGCTTGTTTTGCTTAGGTACAATTAGCTTGGTTAATGGATCCAAACTATCCATCACGCGGTTACTGTGGTCTCCGCTGTGAAGGCCGTTTGACTTGGTTAATACCCGCTTACGTCCTTCAAATGGCGACGATAAAGAACTCACTAATACGATGACACTAAACGCAAACGCCAGTGCAGCCGCTGCAGCCATACCCACAAAAACCATACGAGAGTACGATTCATTCTGTAGATATTCGTTAATCAGATCTAATAGAAATTCCATGGCTCTATACCTCTATCTTCAGAATCCGGCGTATCCAGAAGATACCCAATGTCATGGCCACACAAGCTGCTATCACCAGCTGACGGCCTTCAGGGCTTTCGACAAGAATCGGTAAATAGCCAGGGGTCGTAAAATAAATCAGTACAAACAAACCAAATGGGACTAATGTCAAAATCCACGCGGATAACCGTCCTTCTGCGGATAAAGTTTTTATTTTGCGCTGAAAGCGGAATCGCCCCCGTATCACCTTACTGATCTTATCGAGTATCTCTGCGAGATTACCCCCCGTTTCTTTCTGCACTAACACCGAAGTCACAAAGGCCATCAACGTGATACTCGGCACACGTTCCAATAGACCAAGCATTGCCCGTCGCAGATCATTCCCGTAGTTCAAGTCTGCAAACGTAATTCCGAATTCTTTACCTATCGGTGCTTCCAGTCCATCTGCCACAATATGAAGAGATTCACTAAACGGATGGCCTGCTTGAAGCGCACGCTTAATAATGTCTATCGCTTCAGGTAGCTGCTCATCAAAGCGATCCATACGTTTTTGCCGATCCCTATTGACTCGCAAAAACGGCAAAGCCAGCCCGAGCAAGCCCGCAACCAGCGCCAAAGGCCAAGTCTTACTAAACACCCAGACAGCAATCGCTGCTGCAATGCATAATAACAACGCTATTAGCACCAACTTATAAGCCAGAATTGTATGCCCTGCTTGCTCAATAAAACGCGCAATACGCTCCATCCCCGGCAACTGTTCTAAGGCACGCTCGAATCGCCCTAAGCGCTTCAGGTACTTCTCCCTAAGCAGATTACTGATCGGCGGCCTATCCGAACTCTGCTGTATCTCCTGCAATCTTTTTTGCAATCGCTTTCGGGTACTACGTGATTCCCCAAACACCGGTACGGTTATGCCGAATGAAAGAAGGAATACAGCAATACCCACCATAAGGAAAAATGTAACGGGACCTAACTGAATATCCATGGGTTTATCTCCCGCTTACTCAGGCTCAAACAGAGCTAAAGGCAGATCGATGCCCTTCTGAGCGAGTACCTGATGGAAGTAAGGCACGACGCCGGTGGCTTTAAAGTCACCCAGTACGTTGCCATCCTCGTCCAATCCATAACGCTGGAAGCGGAACAGCTCCGACATCGTGATGATGTCCCCTTCCATTCCGTTAACCTCTTGAATACTGAGCAAACGTCGACGCCCATCCTCCAAACGTCCGACCTGCAATACCACATCAATTGCCGATGCAATCTGAGATCGCAGGGCCTTCGTTGGAAAGTTGATACCTGTCATCGATACCATGTTCTCTACTCGTCCGAGTGCATCGCGCGCGCTGTTAGCGTGGATGGTGGTCAGAGAACCGTCATGACCGGTGTTCATTGCTTGCAACATATCCAGAGTTTCACCGCCGCGCACCTCCCCGAGAACAATGCGATCAGGACGCATACGCAGACTGTTTTTCACTAATTCACGCTGGGTGACTTCCCCTTTACCTTCGATATTGGGGGGACGCGTTTCCAATCTCACCACATGGGGTTGCTGCAACTGGAGCTCAGCGGAATCTTCAATAGTGACAATACGTTCATCTTCAGGGATGAACCCTGAGAGAATGTTAAGCATGGTGGTTTTACCGGAACCGGTACCACCCGAGATCAGAATATTCAGGCGAGCCTTTACGATACCTTTAAGAATCGGCGCGACCTGTACTGGAACGGACCCTAATTCCACTAAGTTGTCTATCGAGAGTAACTCAACAGCAAAACGTCGAATCGACATCTGAGGTCCATCCAGAGCCAACGGTGGGATAATGACGTTAACACGTGATCCATCTTCCAAACGTGCATCAACCATCGGAGACGCTTCATCGATATGCCGGCCTACACTTGATACGATTCGATCGACAATATTCAGTAAGTGGGTATTGCTGGTGAACTTCACCGGGCAGTGTTCTAGCTTACCAAAGCGTTCAACGTATACGGTGTCATATCCGTTAACCAAGATATCTGAGATGGTAGAGTCGGTGAGCAAAGGCTCGAGTGGGCCCAGCCCCATAATTTCGTTTTCTATCTGATCAACGATACGTTCACGCGTAATTGCACTCAGCGGAACATCAGATTCCGCCATCAGATGCGTACAGATTTCCCGTATCTGTCGCCGAGCCTCTTTCTCCTCAAGGCTATCAATCAACGACAAATCCATCACTTTCAAAAGTTCTTTGTAAATCTGTTCTTTGCACTCGGCTTCAGCGGGAGTGAGCAAGGTTATATTGAGTGCTGGCTTTACTTGTTTCGGCTTTTTCTCACCGCTGTCCTCGGAGTCGATTACAGACTCTTCTTTTGTTTCCTGCCCCCGAAGCAAGTTGAGACGTGGGCGACCCGGAGGCGATGCAGCAGCTCAAGCAGATGCCGACCGGCGGGTACGGTTTCCCGACGCGCGAGGAAGTCGCCGCCGACTACGCAGCCCGCACC
>NZ_JBFGYC010000298.1:0-4967 GCF_041587635.1 Pontibacterium sp.
CCGTAGTCCACGACGCACGGAACAAACGCCGCCTTTATGCCGCCATCTTCAGTGATATTACCGAACGCAAGAAGTCAGAAGCGATCATAGAAAACCTGGCCTACTACGACCCACTGACCAAACTGCCCAACCGTCAGTTGCTGTTTGATCGCCTGGATGTCGCGATGGCCACCGCTCACCGCATGCAACACGGCCTGGCCCTGCTATTTATCGACCTTGATCTGTTCAAACGGATCAACGATACCCTTGGGCATTCGGTCGGTGATGAAGTGCTGTGCGAAGTCGCTGATCGACTGCGCCGCTGTATTCGTGAAGGTGATACCGTGTCGCGTATTGGTGGCGACGAAATGATCATTCTAATGACAGAGATGGAACACACCGACACCATCCATCGTGTGGTACAACGGATCTTTTGCGCGCTGGAAGAAAGCATCCATGTCGCAGGGCACGAACTACACCTGACCGCCAGTCTGGGATGCAGTATCTATCCTGAAGACGGTACTGACCGCGATACGCTGCTAAAACATGCCGATACCGCCATGTACCGAGCAAAGAGTAATGGTCGTAATAGTTTCCAGCTCTACTCCGCCGATATGAATCGCACCTCCATGCAACGCCTGAGCCTGGAAAGCCGACTGCACACTGCTCTGAGCAATAACGAACTCTTTCTGCAATACCAGCCCAAACTCGAGCTGGGGAGCAACCGGATTGTCGGGATGGAAGCGCTGCTACGCTGGAATGACCGGGAACAAGGGGTTATTCCACCAGACCAGTTTATCCCTGCCGCCGAAGAGCTGGGTCTGATCGGTAAAATCGGTGCCTGGGCACTGGAAGAAGCCTGTCGTCAGTGTAAAGAGTGGCATGATGCCGGTTATGAAGATCTGCATATGTCGGTCAACGTCTCGCCACAGCAATTCACCCGTCGCGACCTGGCCGACGATGTTGAGAAAGCACTGGGCAACTCGGGATTACCCCCGACGAAGCTGGACCTTGAAATCACCGAAAGTTGCGCCATCCAGAATATCGATGATGTGTTAGAACCCTTGAACCGCTTGCGCCAAAAGGGCATTACTGTCTCCATGGATGACTTTGGTACCGGTTACTCCAGTCTGAGTATGCTCAGTCGATTACCGCTGGATCAGCTCAAAGTGGACCGCAGCTTTATATCCGGCATTCCAGAGCGTAGTCAGGATCAGGAACTGGTCTCCACCATGGTGCTGATGGCCCACAACCTGGGCCTCAATGTAGTGGCTGAAGGTATCGAAACCGACACACAGCATGAATACCTGCAACAGATCGGCTGCGATCAGGGGCAAGGCTTCCTGTTTAACCGACCACTCTCGCCGGAAGATATCTCAAAGCTGCTGGTACATTGAGCTGAGCAGCCATAATTATTACTACTCGCCCTCACTCATATAAAAAACATCACCGCCAGCAGGCCACTGACACTCAGTGACACGGTATACGGCAGCGCCATATACACCATACGCATGTAGGACAGACGCACCAGCGGAGCGATCACCGAGGTCAGCAGGAAGAGGAATGCGGCCTGTCCGTTTGGTGTTGCGACACTGGGTAAGTTGGTTCCGGTGTTGATCGCAACAGCCAGTGTATCGAAGTGTTCGCGGCTGATTCGCCCAGCCTGAAACGCCTCGTTCACCTCGGTAATATACACCGTGGCCACAAACACATTGTCGCTGATGGCCGATAGCAGGCCGTTGGCAATAAAGAACATCGCGGGCTGGTCGTTGAGGTCTTTGCTCAGCACCCACTCGATGATTGGGGTAAACAAATGCTGGTCATGAATCACCGATACGATCGTGAAGAACACCACCAACAACGCGGTGAAGGGCAGACCTTCCTGGAACGCGTTACCGATCCGTTTCTCCTCAATCACGCCGTTAAAGCTGGTCAGCAGAATGATCACCGCCAGACCGATAATGCCCACTTCGGCCAGATGACAGGCCAACGCCACAATTAGAAAAACGGCGCCAAAAAACTGCACTGCCAGACGAAATATATCGTTTTTGCTGCGACTGGCCCGCTCCTTTTGATCAAAGCTATACAAGATCTCAAACACCTGATCAGGAATCGTGGCACCGTATCCGAACCAGCGAAAACGCTCAACGACCAGAACGGTTAACATTCCGACCACCAGCGTGGTCATCGAAACTGGCGCGACCATGAGGAAGAATTCGACAAAATCCCATCCCAGCTTCTGCCCAATCAGAAGATTCTGCGGTTCCCCCACCAAGGTACTGACACCACCCAGCGCGGTCCCCACGGCCCCGTGCATCAACAAACTACGTAGGAACGCACGGAATTGATGCAATTGATGACGATGCGCTGCCTGCAGAAATTCATCGTTGTTATGGTCATGTTCTTCCGCCGCCCGTTTACCCGAAGCGACGCGGTGATAAACCGAATAGAAACCAACCCCGGCACTGATCAGCACTGCGGTTACCGTCAGCGCATCCAGAAATGCCGATAACAGCGCGCCCAAGAAACTAAACAGCAGTGACAACAGCAGCTTGTTGCGCACTTTGATCAGCAATTTGGTAAACACATACAGCAGCATATCTTTCATAAAGAAGATAGCGGCCACCATAAACATCAGCAGTAAAATCACCGGTAGGTTGTCACTGATCTCAACATAAATCTGCTCAGGGTGGGTCAGGCCCGCAGCAACGGCCTCGATAGCCAGTAAACCACCCGGCTGCAGCGGATAGCATCTCAGTGCCATCGCCAGGGTAAGGATAAACTCAAAGATTAATGCCCACGCGGTCACGACCGGGCCAAATTGAAGCAATAACAAAGGGTTAAGTACTAAGAAAAACAGGATAGTGAGCTTGTACCAACCGGGGGAATTACCCAGAAAACTGGTCAACGCGGCATTGGCATAGGTGTTCGAACGTCTCATACGTTATTCCTTGAAAACAGCATATCCACTCGAGTCAGGCTAGCACTCTAACCTGTTGCCTAATCCCGGATGAGAATCCGTGCCTGATGATTGACTCAGTGGGTTTTCACGTTAGTCTGTAGGGCACATCGTATTATATCGGCCGCGCACTTCGCCGCTTCAATCTCTAGTGCGTTATCCGAAGTAAAAGGAATCAAAAATGAACACCAACGCCGTCAGCGAACATATCACCCAATGGTTAAAGTCCTACATCGAGAATTCACCCTGCAAAGGTTTTGTCATTGGCATATCCGGCGGTATTGATTCTGCGGTCTCCTCCACTCTGGCTGCCCGTACAGGTTTTCCATTGCTGTGTGTTGAGATGCCGATCCACCAGCACGAATCACAAGTATCCCGTGCCCGGGAACATATCAACTTTCTGGAAGCCAACTACCCAAACGTCAGCAGTGTGGAAGTCGAACTGACGCAGACCTATGAAACAATGCGCGCCGCCCTGCCTGACCTGCAGGAAGGTCAGGATGAGCAGATGGCACTGGTGAATACCCGCGCCCGTATCCGTATGAGCACCCTGTATTACTTCGCAGCACTGAACAGTGCACTGGTCGTGGGGACAGGCAACAAGGTCGAAGATTTCGGAATTGGCTTCTTTACCAAGTACGGTGATGGGGGTGTCGACCTGAGCCCGATTGCCGATCTGGTCAAAACCGAGGTCTATGCACTGGGTGCAGGGCTGGGCGTTAACGATGCGATTTTGCAGGCCGCGCCCACCGATGGGCTCTGGGGTGATGATCGCACCGACGAAGATCAGATCGGTGCATCCTATCCAGAGCTGGAATGGGCGATGGATTTTGCTGGCGATGAGAACACACTGAGCGAACGTCAGAGCGAAGTGCTGGCGATCTACCGTCGCCTTAACCGGGCTAACCAGCACAAGGTAGAACCCATTCCGGTCTGTTTGATTCCGGCAGAGGTCCGCGGCGCCTAAGCGTTCTCGGCTAGAAAGACAGAAGCGAAGAAGTCATCCGTTCACCGGCATGACTTCATTCCCCCAGTACCACATTATTCAACTTCTGCCTGATAACTACACGGTACATCCCTCTCGCCTCACCCTTTAGCGGCTAAGTCATTTTACGATCTTTCTCCTACGCGCAATTTGGCCCTCCCGAACTTTTTATCCGAGTATCTACAACTGTGCCCGTAGGTAGCGGCTTACTCAACATGGCGAGTACCATCCCCACCGTCACCACAATGATGCCCAACCACTGCATCGCACTGACCGGCTGATTCAAGATCCACCCACCCACCAGCGAGGCGCCACACGGCGCTAACGCGCTGAACAACGCTGACTTTTGTGCACCCAACGCAGCGCCTGCGTGGCTGATCGCATAGATGGCAACACCCGCGACCAGTACCCCCTGATAAAACGCCTGAAACACCCAGTCTGATAAAGCAATCGCAGAGTGATTGGGCGGCCAGAATACCAGCCAGAAACCCACAAACGGCATCGAGCCCACGCTGGTAATCGCCACAGCAAGCAAAGACGGCACCTGCCAGCGAGCAGCACAAATACCAAACAACGCCCACAAGCAGGCACAGATCAAAAACAGCAGGTCGCCAATCCAGCTATTCGCGACTCCCGTCCCCATACCAGAGATACCGGCGGCAAAGATCATCAGGCCAGCCAACATCACGGCCATACTGAGCAGTGCCCGCAGACTCAGCCGCTGTCCGAATACCCCGCGTGCCAGCACCATCGAGGCCAGTGGCACCAGCCCCAGACAGATCACCCCGGCATGCGACACCGGCGCAAACTGCAATCCGGCGCTGTTGAGAAAACCATACGGCACCCCCACGCAACAGATCAGCAGCAAACAACGCCAGATACCGAGCCGGTACACCCGTTTGCGTCGCTTCAGCAAATAGGGCCAGAGCAGCCCACCGGCGACGAGAACCCGCAATCCGGTAATGTCTGTGGGAGATAATCCCGCTTCAAGCCCTAAGGTAGTCGCGGTGCTGTGACCACTCCAGATAACAGCCGCCAACAGGC
>NZ_JBFGYC010000299.1:0-4964 GCF_041587635.1 Pontibacterium sp.
GAACGTGCATTGGCCAATGAAACCTATGTGCCTTTTATTCAGACGGATGTGGCGATTAATCCGGGTAATTCGGGTGGCCCGCTGTTCAATCTGGATGGTGAAGTTGTTGGGGTTAACTCGCAGATCTATACCCGCTCCGGTGGTTTCATGGGATTGTCCTTTGCTATACCGATTGACGTTGCAATGGAAGTTGCTAATCAGCTGAAAGAGAAAGGTTTTGTGACCCGAGGTTGGTTAGGGGTGATTATTCAGGAAGTGAACAAAGACCTTGCGGAATCTTTTGGCTTGGATAAGCCGGCAGGTGCGTTGGTCGCTAAAGTATTGCCTGAAAGCCCGGCCGAGTCTTCCGGGCTGCAAGAGGGTGATGTCATTCTCAAGTTCAACAATGTGCCTGTGATTTTGTCATCTGATCTGCCTCATCAGGTCGGTCGGGTTAAGCCAGGCGCAAAAGTGAAAGTGAATGTGATGCGTGCTGGTAAACTGAGCAATATCTGGGTGACCATCGGTGAACTACCCAGTGAAAAGGATTTGGCAAAAGTTGGCACTCCACAGAAAGAGCGTGATGATTCTAATCGCCTGAACTTAGTTGTTTCGGAACTGGACGATAACCGTAAGCGGAAGTGGAACTTGAGCAGTGGTGTCGT
Organism: Pontibacterium sp.; assembly: GCF_041587635.1. NCBI lineage: Bacteria > Pseudomonadati > Pseudomonadota > Gammaproteobacteria > Oceanospirillales > Oceanospirillaceae > Pontibacterium > Pontibacterium sp. The sequence continues at coordinate 645 of NZ_JBFGYC010000299.1, forward strand.
TGTGCGTCGTGTGATGCAAGGCGCAGGATCAGATGCGGGTCTGATGGTGGGTGATATTATTACCATGCTCAATCGACAGCAAATCGAGTCTGTTGCTGACTTTGAAGAAGCGACACGCAGCTTGCCAGAGAACCGGGCGGTACCTATGCGGATCGTTCGACGTGGAAGCCCTCTTTTCATTCCGTTAAAGCTTCAGCAGTAGCCGCTAGGGCTGATGCCTTAGCCAGATTTAAGCACTAAGGAAAAGGGGCTCCAGGCCCCTTTTTACGTTTTTGAAGATTAATGGCCGCAGTGCGGTAAATACGGTAAACTTGCCGCCTTTCAAGCGATTCTGAACAGCAATGGTAGCCAATACGTGAGCAGCCTCGATCACATTCGAAATTTTTCCATCATCGCCCATATTGACCATGGTAAATCTACCTTGGCCGATCGTTTTATCCAGACGTGTGGTGGCCTGTCCGCCCGTGAAATGGAGGCTCAGGTTCTCGATTCGATGGATCTTGAGCGCGAGCGAGGCATCACCATCAAAGCTCAGAGTGTAACTCTGGATTACCATGCTAAGGATGGAAAAACCTATCAGCTAAACTTCATTGATACGCCGGGGCATGTGGACTTCTCTTATGAAGTATCCCGTTCTTTAGCAGCGTGTGAAGGCGCGCTGTTGGTTGTTGATGCAGCGCAGGGTGTTGAAGCGCAATCGGTTGCTAACTGTTACACCGCGATTGAGCAGGGTTTGGAAGTACTTCCCGTCCTCAACAAGATGGACTTGCCTCAGGCCGATCCAGACCGTGTGCGTGTTGAGATCGAAGAAGTTATCGGTATTGATGCTACGGAAGCGGTGGCGTGTTCCGCTAAAAGCGGATTAGGCATTGAGGACGTTCTTGAAGCGTTGGTAGAGAGCATTCCTGCGCCAGAAGGTGATGTTAACGCGCCGTTGCAAGCGTTGATCATCGATTCGTGGTTCGATAATTACCTTGGCGTTGTTTCTCTGGTACGTGTGGTACAAGGTACTTTGCGTAAGAAAGACAAGATTTTGGTGAAGTCCACCGGTCAGAACTACGGCGTAGATTCTGTTGGTATCTTTACGCCAAAACGTAAAGAAACCGGTATTTTGCAGGCGGGAGAAGTAGGATTTGTTGTTGCGGGTATCAAAGATATCCATGGTGCCCCAGTGGGGGATACTCTGACACACAACAAAACCCCGGATGTAGAAGAACTGCCCGGTTTCCAGAAGGTTCAGCCGCAGGTTTATGCGGGTTTGTTCCCAACCAGTTCCGATGACTATAACGATTTTCGTGAGGCGCTGGATAAGCTGACGTTGAACGATGCTTCGTTATTCTTCGAGCCGGAAACATCTGATGCGCTGGGCTTTGGTTTCCGTTGTGGCTTCCTGGGGATGCTGCACATGGAGATCATTCAGGAACGTCTGGAACGTGAATATAACCTGGATCTGATTACTACAGCGCCCACCGTAATCTACGAAGTAGAGATGCAAAATGGCGATGTGATCCACATTGATAGCCCTTCTAAACTGCCGGACCCGGGTTCGATTGTTGATATGCGGGAACCGATTGTTCAGGCGAATATTCTGGTGCCACAGGATTACCTGGGACCGGTTATTGGTTTATGTGTGGATAAACGCGGTATCCAGAAGAACATGCAGTACGTCGGTAATCAGGTTCAGGTCACCTATGAGCTTCCGATGGCTGAAGTTGTATTGGATTTCTTCGATCGCCTGAAGTCTGTCAGCCGGGGATATGCTTCCCTCGAGTACAATTTTGTCCGCTTTGAATCGGCCAAACTCGTGCGTATGGATATTCTGATTAATGGTGATAAAGTCGATGCACTGGCCGTCATCCTGCACCGGGATAATTCACAGTATCGAGGTCGTCAATTGTGCGACAAGATGAAAGAGCTGATCCCACGTCAGATGTTTGATGTTGCCATTCAGGCGGCATTGGGTGGCAAAATTATCGCCCGTACAACCGTTAAAGCGTTGCGTAAGAACGTGTTGGCAAAATGTTACGGTGGTGACGTCAGCCGTAAGAAGAAACTGCTGGCCAAGCAGAAAGAAGGTAAGAAACGTATGAAGCAGGTGGGTAGTGTTGAAATCCCGCAGGATGCGTTCCTAGCCGTGCTGAAAGTGGACAATTAAGGACATCTCATGGATTTCGATTTTGCACTGCTGCTAGTTGTTGCTACAGCTGTTTGTGGGATTATCTGGCTATACGACAAGGTCCTTCTGGCTCCGAAGCGTCGTGTGACGCTGGAAAAAGCAGAAGCTCAGGCGGCAGGTGCATTACCGGAAAATGTAGTCGCAACGATCACCCATGAGCCCGGTTGGGTTGATACGGGGCGTTCGATGTTCCCAGTGCTATTTGTTGTGCTGGTTTTGCGCTCTTTTCTCGTCGAACCGTTTCAGATTCCGTCCGGTTCTATGTTGCCCACGCTGCAGATTGGAGACTTTATTCTGGTCAATAAATACCACTACGGTATTCGTTTACCAGTCTCGAATACCAAAGTGCTGGCGCTGAATGATCCGAAGCGGGGCGATGTGGCTGTATTCCGTTATCCTAAACAGCCAAATATTAACTATATTAAGAGGGTTGTTGGCCTGCCGGGTGATCGGGTGACCTATGTGAACAAAACCCTTTACATCAATGGTGAGGCCCAGCCACAAGAACTGTTGGCACAACTGCCTCCCAGTCGTCCTCAACGGTTGGTGATGCAGGAACGTCTGGGTGATGTTCAGCATCAAATTTTCCGCGATGTGAACCGTAAGGGCATTGTGGGGGAGTGGGTTGTCCCGGAGGGTCATTACTTCATGGTGGGTGACAATCGTGATAATAGTAATGATGGTCGATACTGGGGATTTGTGCCGGATGAGTTGCTGGTAGGTAAAGCGTTTGCCGTGTGGATGCATTGGGAATCTTTCTTCAGCATTCCAGATTTCGGTGATGCCCGAGCGATTAATTAACAAGGAGGATGGAATGAGTAAGATGCGTAACCGACAGACAGGTGCTTCTCTGCTCTCCATCATGATCGTCCTGATCATTGGCGGTGTTTTCTTTTCTGTGGGGTTTAAGCTTTACCCCGCGTACTTTGATTACAAACTGGTTGATTCAGTGCTGACCGATGTGAGTACTGATCAGGATGAACTCTCCAAACCGTTGATACGCCTGCGTCAGGATCTGGCGAAGAAATTCCGTATTAACCAAGTAAAACTGCCGAAAAAAGACTCACTCGTCGTTCGGCAGGAGAAGGGCATGATTTACTTCGATCTAGATTATGAAGTACGTGTGCCTATGTTCTACAACGTAGACGCTGTTGTCTCGTTTAATAAGCAATACGAAGCCGTAAAACCTTGATCAAACCAATAGCCGAATTAATGCGCAAACTGGGATACGATTTTAACGATCCTAGTTTGTGTGAGCTTGCTCTGACGCACCGCAGCTGCGGTAAGCGCAACAACGAGCGTCTGGAATTTCTGGGCGATTCTATCCTTAACTTTGTCATCGCTGAAGACCTGTACGAGCGTTTCCCGCAGGCACGAGAAGGCGAACTGAGCCGTCTGCGTGCCGGACAGGTGAAAGGCGAAACGCTGGCTGAAATTGCCCGCGAACTGGGGTTTGGCGATTATCTGCGTCTGGGCTCTGGTGAATTGAAAAGTGGCGGCTTTCGCCGTGATTCAATTCTGGCCGACTCCGTAGAAGCTGTCATTGGCGCTATCTATCTCGACAGTGATATGGATACCGTGCGCGGATTCATCCTTGGCTGGTATAAGGCGCGTCTGGAGCAGATTAACCTTAAAAAGAGTCAGAAAGACTCTAAAACCCGCCTGCAGGAGTTTTTGCAGTCGCGTCGAATCGCGTTACCTCAGTATGAGCTGATTAAAGTCGAGGGCGAAGCCCACGATCAGACATTTTATATCCTCTGCCATGTGGAGATGCTGGAGCAGCCAACGAAAGGTATTGGCAGCAGCCGGCGTCAGGCCGAGCAGGAAGCTGCACGGGCAGCCATTGAACTATTACAGGTGGAGAAGTCCTGATGGGCGAAGATCTTTCCTATCTGCTTGAACCGCAGAATCCTGATCAGCGCTGTGGCTTTGTTGCCATCGTTGGTCGTCCGAATATGGGCAAATCAACATTGATGAACCATATTCTGGGGCAAAAGCTGAGTATTACCTCTAAAAAGCCACAGACAACCCGTCATCAGATTATGGGTATCAAAACCGAAGGCGATCTGCAGGTGGTGTACGTTGATACGCCCGGGCTGCACAAAGACGAAGGTAAAAAGGCCCTGAACCGCTACATGAACCGC
>NZ_JBFGYC010000300.1:0-4957 GCF_041587635.1 Pontibacterium sp.
ATCGGCATTATGTCGGTAACCGCCTATATCATTCAGATGTATGAAAACCGAAAGAAAGCCCGTCAGCTAAGATTGATGCACCTACAAGGCGTAATCCGTCGTGCACACCACCTGCTGTCTAATTACCCTCCGTTATTGCAAAGTCCGGATATCATCAAGTTTCTGACCGTATACCTTTCGCAACGGTGTCAGGCTGCGCTGGAACTGGAACAGTCTGACACGATGGAGAAAGTGCTCAGTGAAGCCAATGAGCGAGGCACCAGTTCACTGGAAACCCCTCCACACCCAGAAGGCTCACTCACACTGTTTGATTCTCCTAACAGCGCACAACGCGCGCGTGCAATCATCAAAGAGTTCGTCAAGTTCCTGAAAGAGATCGAGGCTAAAGGTGAAATATCCAGCTCGGTGAGTCAGCCAATGATTCAACAAGCAAAGAACTGCTTTGAACGCACAGAAATCGATCTTGAACTGCTGGAAGCGATGGTGACCGAAGAGGTCAACGATGGTAAACGCTCATTCAGCACGTATAAGAAGTGTTTTATTCGCCTGAGTGAGCTGAATAAAAACCACCTATTGGATCGCCAGCTGTTTGAACTGCGTAATCGTATGACAACGATTGCGGCTTATATTGAGCAGCGCACGGAAGAGGAACGCCAGCGCCGGCTTAAAGAGGAAGCAGAACAGAATAAATTTGGCTTTTGAGTGGATTAAGAAAACCACCCGACAAACCCATATTACTCCACCCTCTCTTCGCTATGACGTTCCCGATGTCGCAGCCATTCACTCAGGTTAGTCTGCGGCATCGGAACACCGGTTAACCACCCCTGAACCGCATCACAATGCACCTCACGCAGGAAATCATACTGCTCCTGAGTTTCTACTCCTTCAGCAACAACCGTCAAATGCATGCTATGCGCCATGGCAATAATCGCTGACACAATATCTTCATCCACAGGATCTACCGACAAACCATCAACAAAGGTTTTATCAATCTTAACGCTGCTAACCGGCAGTTTTTTCAGATAACTCAGTGACGAAAAACCTGTTCCAAAGTCATCAATCGCGAGTCCGACTCCACTCTCTCTTAAGCGGTAAAGTGAGGACTGGGAGTGTTCTACTTCCTGTAAAAACACGCCCTCAGTAATTTCAAATTCAAGGCAATCAGGGCTGAGTCCCGTAGCGTTAAGAATTGACTGTACGCGCTGACTAAAGGCCTGATCACGTAACTGACGTGGTGATAGGTTAATCGCAATACGCGGCATCTCCAGTCCTTGTTCACGCCAGAGTTTCAGCGTATCAACGACGGTTTCGATCACCCATTCACCGATAGGAATAATCAAGCCACAATCTTCGGCGATCGGAATAAATTTCAGCGGCGGAACAGTACCCAACAGAGGATTATTCCAGCGCAACAAAGCCTCGGCGCCGATCAGTTCACCTGTGAGAGTATCCACCTTCGGCTGATAAGCGATAGAGAGTTCGTGATTTTCCATCGCCATACGCAATTGATCTTCAATTCTGCGGCGCTCATGCATCTCGGTATTCATATCAGGCTGGAAAAATTGAAACTCATCACGCCCGCCATTTTTCACATGATACATGGCGATATCTGCCTGGATGATCAACTCTTCAGCTTTGACCGTGTTCTCTGGATAGATTGAGATGCCGACACTGCTGGTCACAAACGTCTGGTGCTCACCAAGAATCATCGGACTCGCCACCGAACTGCGAATCTTATTCGCAATAAGCGCCAGATCTTCATTTGCCCGGTCCGCTTGCAGATCCACCACTATCACAGTGAACTCATCACCACCCATGCGCGCGACCGTATCCTGAGAACGTACGGCCTGCCCCAATCGTAAACTAACCTCTTCCAGCAGCAGATCACCAATCTGGTGACCTAACGTATCATTCACCGATTTGAACCCATCCAGATCTATAAACAGCAAGCCAACATACGTCCCGTTACGTTCGGCATTTTTTAACGCTTGCTGCAGACGGTCTCCAAATAAACTTCGGTTGGGCAAACCAGTAAGACTGTCAAAGTAGGCCAGCATCCGGACCTCCTGCTCGGCCGCTTTACGCTCAGATATATCGGTACTAGCGCTGCCTAGAGCAGTAAATTTTCCACCACCGTCCAGCAAAGGGAATATAGTCGTGGTGAAATGACGATAGCCGCCATCGACCTGTGCGATCGTTTCTTCAAACGTCATATCAGTCTGACGCAACCTGACCTGCTTTTCATAGTTCAGGCGGAGCTGCTGCGCCTCTGACGGGTTGCTCCGGGTCACATCAAGCAGATCACTAAACCAGAGCGAAAACTTATCATTCACCAGCTGATAGTCACCGTCTTTTGTTTTAAGACTCAGCGCGACTGGCAAATTATCAACGACAGTCCGTAACCGCTGGTCACGCTCACTGATCGCATCCAGCATGTTGTTAAATGATGCTCCCAGTACACCAATTTCGTCGTCGGAATTCAATGCCAGCCGCGTAGCGGTTTCACCCGCTTTTTGTCGTTGAATGGTATCGGAAATATGGCCAATAGGCCTGAGGACTGAGCGATGAAACACTGCGTAACCCAATACGCAGATACAAAACACTGCAAGAATCAAAATCATGCCGGAACGCACAAAGATATCGGCGGCACCGGCCCGAATAGCACTGGAATCCAATCGCAGATACACCACACCACGATATTCATCTGGCGATAGTTTCACTTGCGCCATCGCATGTCCCCAGGCCTGATCAGTGACCTGAGGATCAACCCGGCTATGAAAACGATCACGGTAGTTTTGCGAGTTGTATCCGGCAGACAACAAAGGATAAAACGTGACGATATCGCCTCCAGGGAGGAGGTAGTGACCAAAAGTCCCCTGTTTGATCGATTCCATCAACACTTTGAGCATCTGCTGTGAAGCGTGATCATCATCAATACCGGGATGAATGCTGGAAGCCCAAATAACAAACGGGTCCCGTGTCACCACTGAAATACCCGAGATACCCTCTTCGCTGGCAACGATATCCTCTACAGCGAAGCGTATTTCCTGCAGCTCGCTCATAACTTCAACCGTTTCGTTGATCGCAACGGCCAACAGTCGACTCCTTTCAACTGACTGCCAACGCATATGATCTTCCGCTACCCAGTTCAAAACCCATGCACCTAAAACAGCAAAGAGAGCACCGATAAACAGTAACGGAACAATAAGTTTTATCCGGAGAGAAAACGTCATAGACGTCCTTGAGCTGCGCTATTGTACTCAAACTTATGCCACTGATAAGATCGAGATACAATAGTCTGTTAGTTATTCACGAGCGTTCATGACCGCCATAGACCGCACCCTGAATGGTCAGTCCCGACACGCTATCCACTCACCTGTCTGTGTAAACTCTATGTTTTTAATTAGAATTTTTTGTTGTCTCAGCCTGCTCACTTCATTCATCAATCAGCCCTTACATGCAAAGGAGGCGACGGAACCCACCCCCGATATTCGTATCGCTATCGGAGATATCCCCGGCTTCGATACGTTAATCGTGGAAGCAGCTGCAGCCCGCGCAGCAGAGCGCGACGTTAATATTTCGATCAGCTATCTGCAATCTGAAGATCTCGCGACTCAGGCAATTATCAACGGGTTAGCCGATGTAGGGATTGGTACACCATACGCATTGATCCACAATACCCGCGCACCTCTTAGGCTATTTTATCAGCTCAACAGCCTACGTTTTTTTCCGGTGGTAGATACGCAACACTACAATGACTGGAAAGATCTGGACGGCGTACCGATGTATACCCACGGCGAAGGTTCCGGTACTGAAGCCATCATGATGCTAATGGCCCGGAAACACGATATACAGTACAGTGCCATGCACTATGTACCCGGATCAGGCGTACGTGCCAAAGCAATGATCAAGGGGCGTATTCACGCCACCATCGTTGATACCGAGCGCCGAAACCAGCTACTCAATCACTCATCAGGCAAATTCAAAACGCTGCCGACACCCACCATCAGCGCCAGCGACGAAGCACTATACGGACATCTGGACTTCCTGCACACCCAGCACGCAAAGATATCTATATTGGTCGAAGAACTAATCCAGGTCTCACGCATAATCAATCGAGACCCGCACTCAGTGGTAGAGCTGAGGGATAAATACAACATCTTGCATCAATCCACCGACAATAAAGAAAGCGCGCTGATTCAGATGTATGAAGAGCTTGTCTCGGTGAACGCTATTCCCAACAACGGCGGTTATCCAACAGCCTCCGCTGCAGACCTGAAGTTTTTCACAGCATCCGGTACGTTGAATGGAAATTTGGAACAACTCAAAGAGACCGATTTTTGGGAGTTTTCCCCGTTAACCAACGCCCTTGAGACAATAGGTATTCAGTAACGGGCCGACCAGCCGTTTCACCTCATCAAAAAAGGCTGCCTAATCGGCAGCCTTTTTCTCGGGCCCAACAGATCAGGAAGCAGTTTCCGGTATAGGCGCGGCTCCAACCTCTGCTTGGGCACGCGTTAGGCGTCGTTTTTCGGACCACTTCTGAAACAACGTCTGACCACTGAATTCTCTGTCGATCAGAGTATCCGTCAAACCAGCTCCCGCCCACATTGCGGCCAATGCGACCCAGGCCGTGATAGAAAATGCAGATCCGCCTGTCAGGCCTGCGCCAACAGCACACCCGCCCGCCAACATGCCCCCCATTCCCATGAACACAGCGCCAAAAATGTAGCGCACCATACTGCTACCATCTTTAAAACCCTGTAACTGTAAGGTGCGGGAGAAGAGTGCCGCCAGAAATGAACCAATAACTACGCCCGGCACCAACCCCACATCAAAATCCAGCGGGGCACCACCCGGTGTGAGGAAATACATCAGCGTATCGGCCGACGGGCCGGTGAACGTCATACTTTCCACCTGGGTCGGTTCAAAGGTCTGATACGACATGTGATAGGTA
>NZ_JBFGYC010000301.1:0-4938 GCF_041587635.1 Pontibacterium sp.
GCCACTTCGTACTCGTCTTTATACGCCATCAGACGGAACAGCTGTTTAGACACCGCTTCGGTCAGGGCCTGAGAGTCCACACCCAGTGCTGCCTCTGCACCCGATACTTTGCTCACCAAATCACGGTAACGCGCCGCGTATTTGGCATCCTGGTACTTGGTCAGGAACGCAGTGTTACGCTCAATCTGAGTCTCTAGTGTCAGTTCTGGCGCTGGCTTGTGGCCACCGGCCGACTGCTGAACAAACTCCGCATCAACGGCAGCCAAACGGCCCCAGTTAAAGGCGGTTTTGTTCTTCTCTATTGCCACACCGTTCAACTCAATCGCTTTCTGCAAGGCATCCAGCGATACCGGCACCAGACCGGACTGCCATGCAAAGCCCAACATCATCACGTTGGAGAAGACGGTATCGCCCAGCAGGGTTTCCGCCAGACGGTTGGCATCAATAGACTCCATACGATCATCGCCAACGGCTTCACCCAAAATACGTACACGGCGGGTCGATTTCATATCGGCATCGCGATACAGCACGTTGTCTGCGGTCGCGATCTCAGCCAGATTCAGTACCGCACGGCTGTGATCCTTACGCAGCACGCTCAAGGCTTTGTCAGAGGTTGCCACGACCATATCGCAGGCGATCATGGCATCGGCCTGACCGGTTTCGATCCGTACCTGATGGATATCTTTCGGCTGTGGCGCCAGACGTACGTAACTCAGTACGGTACCGCCCTTCTGTGCAAAGCCCATGAAGTCCAGTACGGTTGCACCTTTAGATTCCAGATGCGCTGCCATGGTGATCAGCGCCCCAACAGTCACAACACCGGTACCGCCGACACCACCCACCAGCAGGTTGTAACTGCTTGTGAGTTCATTCAGCTGAGGCAACGGCAGTGCCGCCAGTTTCTGGTTAAACGCTTCACCGATAGAGACACCGCCGCCTTTGCGCAGCTGACCACCTTCGATGGTGACGAAGCTTGGGCAGAACCCGGATACACAGGAGAAGTCCTTGTTGCAGGAAGACTGGTCGATACGACGCTTACGGCCCTGCTCTGTCTCACGCGGGATCACCGACAGACAGTTGGATTTCTGTGAGCAGTCACCACAGCCTTCACACACATTGTGGTTGATGAAGGCACGGCGCTGCGGATCAGGGAACTGGCCGCGCTTACGGCGGCGACGTTTTTCTGCGGCACAGGTCTGGTCGTAGATCAGTACGGTCACACCCTGAATGTCCCGCAGTTCTCGCTGGATTGTGTCCAGCTCATCACGGTGATGAAAGGTAGCCACGGACGGGAAGATGCTTTTATCGCTGAACTTCTCCGGCTCGTCGCTCAAAATTGCGATCCGTTGAACGCCTTCGGCAAACACCTGATTGGCAATCGCCGGCACAGTGATCACACCGTCCACCGGCTGTCCACCGGTCATCGCCACGGCATCGTTAAACAGAATCTTGTAGGTAATGTTGGCATTCGCCGCCAGCGACTGACGGATCGCCAGAGAACCTGAGTGGAAGTACGTGCCTTCGCCCAAGTTCTGGAAAACGTGTTTGTTTTCGAGGTAACGGGATTTGGAGATCCAGTTCACACCCTCGCCACCCATCTGAATCAAAGACTCAGTTTTGCGGTTCATCCACGATGCCATGAAGTGACAGCCGATACCCGCTTGTGCGCGGCTACCTTCAGGTACTTTGGTAGAGGAGTTGTGTGGGCAACCGGAGCAGAAGTATGGCAAACGGCGTACGCCACCCGGATCACATACGGTGCTACCACGGACACCCACTTCGGCCAGCTTCTCACGGAAATCCGACCCCAACAGCTGGGTGATGCGGTCTGCCACATAGCGCGCCAGCATGTTCGGCCCCAGCTCACCCACATACGGGATCAGCGGTTCGCCATTTTCATCTTTTTTGCCCACAACGGTGACGTTGATCGTCTCGTCCGGTGCCGACATATATTCTTTGATCTGGCTTTCGATAATGCCGCGCTTCTCTTCAACAACCAGCACTTCCTGCTTGCCGCGCACGAAATCCATCGCACCGCTGCGCTCCAGCGGCCATACCAGACCCACTTTGTAGATATCCAGGCCCAGCGCCCGGCACTTCTCTTCGTCCAGACCCAGCAGCTCCAGCGCGGCCATCAGATCCAGATGGGCTTTACCGGTGGTGACGATACCGAAACGGGCATCCTGTGTGTCGTAGATACGTTTATCGATAGGGTTGGCGCGGGCAAACGCGGCTACGGCTGCGAGCTTATGCTCGATACGGGTTTCCAGCTGCGGTCCCGGCAGATCCGGCCAGCGGTAGTGCAAACCACCTTCCGGTGCTTCAAAGTCTTCAGGAATCTTGAACGTAGGCAGCTCATCGATATTGACGGACGCTGCACTTTCAACGGTTTCAGAGATCGCCTTAAAACCGGTCCACATACCGCTGTAGCGGGACATGGCAAAACCCCAAAGGCCAAACTCGAAATATTCAGAGATGCTCGCAGGATTGATGGTGGGCATGAACCACGCCATGAACGCCACGTCAGACTGATGCGGCATACTGGAGGACACACAACCGTGGTCATCACCTGCGACAACCAACACACCACCGTTCGGTGAGCTACCGTAGGTGTTGCCGTGTTTCAGGGCATCGGCAGCACGGTCAACACCCGGGCCTTTGCCGTACCAGATACCAAATACTCCATCGACATTTTTATCATCGTCGGTTTCAACCTGCTGCGTACCCAGCACCATGGTGGCACCCAGCTCTTCGTTGATCGCCGGTACAAAATCGATATCGTGGTCTTTAAGAAGGGTTTTGGCCTGCCATAGCGCCTGATCGTATCCACCCAGCGGTGATCCACGATAGCCACTGATAAAGCCAGCGGTGTTCAGTTTGTTCTTGCGATCCAGCTGACGCTGCATCAGGGGTAAACGTACCAGCGCCTGTGTGCCGGTCAGAAAAACACGACCGGTTTCACGCGTGTAACGGTCGTTCAGAGAGTAGTCGTCCAGTGAATCTACGTGGCCCGTTTTATGGCTCATGCCATACACCTCAGCAAACTGTTTCTTATTGTTATGCGGCTAACTGACCGAAATTGATTTATGTCAATTGCCGTAGGAATGAGAAATAGTCTATGAGTTTTATGACGAAAGGTGCTTGCAAATTACATAGCAGATCAGGATTATTATGAAATATTCAAAACAATAACCGCCAATATACGAAAGATTCTTTCGAATCCTAAAGAGATCGCGAATTCATGTCAGAAGAACTGGACCGTTATGACCGCCACATCCTCAAGATTCTGCAGGACGATGGCCGCATCTCTAACCAGCACCTGGCCGATCAGGTCGGATTATCCACGGCAGCGTGCTGGCGTCGCGTTAAATCATTGGATGAACGTGGCATTCTGAAGAGGCATACAACGCTGGTTGATCCAGAGGCTTTGGGATACGGGCTCTGCGTGATGATCATGGTGACACTGATTCGCCACCAGCAAGACCACAACAAAGAGTTTGAGGCAGCCGTGCAGTCTTTCCCGGAGGTGCTGCAATGCTACGCAGTGACGGGAAATGCGGACTATGTACTGCGCGTGGTGATCCCTAACATGGCCGCCTACGATACCTTTCTCAGCGAAAAGATCTTCACCCTGCCGGGTGTGAATCAGGTGAAATCCAACTTTGCGTTACGTGAAGTGAAGTATGAAACGGCCATTCCGGTCGATCTGGGCTAGGTACTCCATTTTTACCCGATGCCACGAGGGTGTTGTTTACTGCGCCCTTATACGCCGCCAATATTGCCCTGAGTGCCGCCCTTTTCCTTTCGCTTCCCACAAAGCCATCAATATCCTTGGTGCCAGAAGTTATTAAAACGCCTGCGGTTTTTCATTTCTGTTTCAGTAACCCCATCTACTCTACCCCTGAGACGAGAGAGAAGTTGGAGAAACATCATGAAGATTTTGATGAGCATGTTGGTACTCATGTTTGGTTTGTCTGCCGGTTCAGCGTATGCCGAAAGTGCACGCGATCTGCTGATGGACGACAACATCAGCGCATACAGTAACCTGCCAGCAGACGTGTATCAGCGTTACCACGGCGATAAAAACGATCAATAAGTTTTATATGACTCTGTCGGCGCGTGAAGCCTTCCCTTCTTCACGCTCCGTTGGATTCATCCAGCACATCTTTCTTAAAGCGCTCTTGAATACCCTTCAATACATCCGGATCGATACTTTGATGAAAGGCTGAAGAGGCGGTAGCCACGGTAATCGCGACGAAAATACCGGTTAGCATAATGCCCAGAAACGCGATCACGATCGCCAGCACCTTGGCACTCTTTCTCACCGGGCGAATATCACCATACCCCACGGTCAGTGCGGTAATAAATGACCAGTACAACGCGTTAAACCGCCCCCAGCCTTCAAGACGCCCAACCACCTGCCCCACAATGATAATCAGCGTGCAAAGCATCAACAGAATCGGGGCGGCGAGATAGACACCCCAGAAGAAAAGCTGAATAAATGTAATCGAGAATTCCATACTCGGTATTGTAGCCACTCATGGAAAACTGACAACGATGTGCCTATTCCGCTGCCCAAGCACGTAGGGTGTGACAACCAGGCAGCGGATACGACAGACGGGGCCGAAATTCAGCGAAGCCAGTGTATTGGGCGTCACCGCCGTGTACCGCTCATTCCCAACGGTTTCTGGATCTGAATATGAAGAGAAGTATCAACTGACTGATGATGAAGTCGATAACATCGTCTCATTTCTTGAAGCCCTTAGCTGTGACTCAGAATCCTATAACCGTTAAACGCCAATCGAATATACAACGGGTAGGTACACCCGTTGTATATGCGGTTCATATCCAGACGTTCCTAGCTTCAGCCCGCGGCCATTCCGCCATCAACACTCAGCGTAGACCCCGTCACATAAGAGGATTGCTCAGAGAGCAGCC
>NZ_JBFGYC010000302.1:0-4931 GCF_041587635.1 Pontibacterium sp.
ACCAACACTTTGATCGGCCACTGCGCGAATGCGAGTTCTAATGCTTCCAGGCTGGTGCCGGTTTCCGGGTGGCTGGGAATCTCTATCGCTTTCAGGCCGCTGGCTTCGATCGTTTGGACTGCGCCAAAGTAAAAGGGGGAATCGACGGCGACAATATCGCCGGGTTGTGTGATCGCTCTCAAGCTGGATGATAGCGCTTCCTGACAACCACTGGTGACCAGAATATCGTCGGGATGCAGTTGCAGCCCCGAATCGACACCCAGACGTGCAATCTGACGTCGTAGTGCCTTGTTCCCCCGTACGTAGTCATACGACAGGCTGCGCATACCCAAGCGTCGATTAATATCGTTCAGATCCCGGGTCAGCGGTTTCAGCGTGGGGCTTTTCAGGTCCGGAATCGCCCAGCCCAGGTTCAGCATATTTTCCGCTTCATCGGCATTGAGCATATTGAGAATGTTACTCCAGGCTGAAACCTTAACCGGACGTTGGGGGAGGGGGCTCACGTCCGGTAGCACGGGCGCGCTGTTGCGGGCTTTAACAAAGTGGCCTGACTTGGGGCGTACTTCGGTATAACCGCGTTCTTCTATAATGCGATACGCTTCCTGAACGGTGGAGATGCTGACGCCGTATTCTTGAGCTAGAACCCTAATCGATGGCAGTTTCTGCCCTGCGGTGTAATACCCCCCCTCAATTCGGGCGATTATCTCGTCTGCAACTTGCTCATAGAGTTTGGTAGCCATAACGTTCTGATTCCCCTGAATAAACGTACCGGTACAGATCCGAATAAAAAAAACCGTACAGATCAGATTGGGTCTAATCTGTACTGTATTTAATTGTCTGTATTTGAATCTGTAATGCTTTTTGCTCTGAGCATAAACTGTTTTCTACTCGATTACCAAAGAGGGAGGTTGAGTCATGAAGAGGGTGATCAGACAAAAAGTAAATACAGGTCTGGGTACCTGTTTCAGCTGGTATCAACGCTATCGTACACGGCGTCAGTTGTTGACGCTGGACCGGGACCAGCTTAAGGATATTGGCGTAAACCGCGCTTGCGCACAGGAAGAAGCAGCCAAACCATTTTGGCGTAAATAGGAGAGACAGAGATGAATTACAGTTTTTATACGTTGGACGTTTTTACTGATACCGCATTTGGTGGCAACCCATTGGCGGTGTTTCCTCACGCCACAGGTATTGATGGCGCCATGATGCAGAAGATAGCCCGTGAGCTGAATCTTTCTGAAACTGTATTCGTCGGTGAGCCTATTGCGGAGAACCACTTTCCGGTGCGGATTTTTACGCCAGCCTGTGAGATTCCTTTTGCCGGTCATCCAACGGTAGGTACCGCTTATCTGTTGGCCCAGCTGGGGCTCGCACAAGGTGATCAACTCACCCTGAAAGAAGGGGTAGGTGATATTCCGGTAACCGTGTCTCTTAAGAACAAATCTGCCTGTTTTAGGGTGGCAATGTTGCCAGCTGTCTCCGAGTCTCATCTAAATGAAAGCGATGTGGCAGAGTTGCTCGGACTGGATCGCAGTCAGGTGATGCGTAAGCCGTTTATCTCCAGCTGTGGATTGCCGTTTCAGATGCTGGAGCTGGCAGATATTGCTGCCGTTGATCAGGCTGATCTGAATCTCAGTGTGTGGAAAAACTGCTTTCCCGACCTCTCATTAAGCGACTTATACCTGTTCAGTCATGATGCTGACGGGCAGCTCTATACACGTATGTTTTCACCGGCGTTTAATATTCCGGAAGATCCAGCTACGGGCAGCGCGGCAGCGGCATTAACGGGCGCTTTGGCGGCTGAGCAAGCAGATACCGTGGGTGATGGAACTGTCGAACTGAGTTTCGTGGTGACTCAAGGTGTCCGTATGGCGCGACCAAGCATGATTGAAAGTACTGTTACCCTGTGTGAAGGAAAGGTCGTAGAGCTAGCCGTTCAGGGGCAGTCGGTTGTCTTAAGTGAAGGACGGTATCTGTTATGAGTAACGGGTCCGATTTTCTGAAAGAGACCCGCTTGGCGCTTGTTCTCTTCCTGCTTATCGTCGGGGCTGTTGTGATCACGCCTGTGTTGTTTGAGTAACAACTAGATTGCTCAGCGGACTTGCTCGGCGGACATAGGTGCTACAGCGCCCGCTTCATACTATGCTGTAGGGATAAACCTGAAATCGGGAGTCGTTATAATGTTTCAAGAGTTTTACCCGATCCGTCTGAGTAGTCTCGATAGCAGGGGAGAATTAGTCACCCCTGATCATGACCGTCATCCGGGGACCTTGCGTAGCCCTGCACTCGAAGTGATGACTGACTTTGAACGCTCCTGGCCTGTGAAAATCTGCGAAACCACTCAGATAGATGAGGCCTTGGAGCATATGAAAGCACAGCATGTTCGTATGCTGTTTGCGGTGGATAGTCAGGATCAATTCAGTGGGATTGTATCGGCTGCCGATATTGCAGGTGACAAACCGATGAGTGTTATGGGGCAAAACAACTGGGCGCGGGATCAGGTTGAGGTACGTCATCTGATGTTGGATGTGTTGCACATCAAAGCACTGACCTATGATCAGGTCCGCTGTGCAAAAATCGGTGATGTGATGCTGACCCTGAAAAGCTCCGGTGATCAGCATGTCATCGTGACCTCTACCAATCCACAAGGCGGAAAAAAGATCCGAGGCATTATCTCTGCCAGTGATATATCTCGATATCTGTGTATTAGTTTTGATGTGATGTATCAGGCTAAATCTTTTGCCGAAATCGAGCGTCTGGTCTCTAGAGGGCAGGAGTTCTGAAAACTGTTTACTGAGTGCAGATATTGCACTTATACTTCGCGAAATTATCTGACTGGGCAGCTGTAGCGATCTTACCTACCGCTGTTTTTTTTTTATGTTGCGGGGTGATCCCCCGACTCTCTGTTAGTGGACCTGAATGCATGAACGTTGCTGAGCAGATGTGCCCGCAAGTCTGGCAAAAAATTAAAACCCTTGCGGATACTCATGAAACGCCGTTTCTGGCGCTGGATCTCAACAGCATTAAAGAGAAGTATGACGAGCTCCAGCAGGGGTTTGACTACGCGCGTATTTTTTACGCGGTCAAAGCGAATCCTGCAGATGAGGTGATTGAGCTGCTCGCGAATGCAGGGGCAAGTTTCGACATTGCATCGACCTACGAGCTGGATAAAGTTTTGCAGTTTGGTGTATCGCCAGCGCGAATGAGTTATGGCAATACCATCAAAAAAGCACGTGATATAGCATACTTTCATGAGCGTGGAATTGATCTGTTTGCGACGGATTCTGAGCCAGACCTACGTAACATTGCCAAACATGCACCGGGTTCACGGGTATACATCCGAGTGTTAACTGAAGGCTCTGAAGGTGCCGATTGGCCTTTGTCGCGTAAATTTGGTTGTAACCCGGAGATGGCCGTTGAATTGGCTGTATTGGCGCGAGAACTGGGGTTAGAGCCTTATGGAGTATCGTTCCATGTCGGTTCCCAGCAGCGTGATATCGATGTTTGGGACGGCGCAATTGCCAAGGTTAAGGTAATTTTTGAGCGACTGTTCGAAGAGTACGGTATCAGCTTGCGTATGATCAATATGGGCGGCGGTTTTCCTGCCAGCTATCTGCATAAAACGAATGAGTTTGATACCTATGTCGCTGAGATCACGCGCTTCTTACAGGAAGATTTTGGTGACGGCGTCCCTGAAATTATTCTTGAACCGGGTCGGTCGCTGGTGGGCGATGCCGGGGTGTTGGTATCCGAGGTTGTTCTGATTTCACGTAAATCTGCGACGGCACTGGAGCGCTGGGTGTATACCGATGTGGGCTTATTTAACGGCTTGATTGAAACCATGGGTGAAGCAATTAAGTACCAGATTCACACGGATTGCGAAGGTGAAGCAGAAGAAGTTATTTTGGCAGGACCGACATGCGACAGTCTGGATATTATGTATGAAGATCATAAGTATAGGTTGCCGCTGACGTTAGCCGAAGGTGACAGAGTCTACTGGTTATCCACCGGGGCATACACCACCAGTTACAGCTCAATTGAGTTTAATGGCTTCCCACCGCTGAAGTATTACGTGCTCTAACTTGTTGCCTTTCGATTAAAAAGCCGATGATACATAAGTATCATCGGCTTTTTTGTTTCCCTGCTATTTTCCCGGTTTCTGTCTATCCTTAGGAGACTGTTAACACAGTCGTTGATACTTTCTGCGCTCCTAAGGATGGGTCGTACAGCAGCACATTAAGGTGCGCATTGAGGCATCGTTGTCGCGACATCACATTCAGGAAGACAGGGTATGGTCAGGCGACTGCTTGTCACGCTTCTGGTTATGATGTTCTGCACCGGCTTAACCTATGCAGATGGCTGGAATGAACTGACGGATGCGGAACGGACGTGGTTAAAGCAACATCCAGTGATTCGTTTGGGTGTAGACCCTCAGTGGGCGCCGTTCGAGTATGTTGAGAACGGTAAGTATAAGGGATTAGCGGCGGATTATATTGACCTAGTGAGCGCACAGCTAGGGATTGATATGCAGTTGGTACCTAACCTCAGCTGGCCGCAAGTGCTGAGCAAGGCTGAGGCAAAAGAGCTGGATCTGTTGCCAGCTGCGATGAAATCCGCTCAACGCGAACAGTATCTCAGCTTTACCTCCTCTTATCTTAATTTTCCTATGGTCATCATCAGCCAGCGGGGTACCTATACCGTTCGCTCGTTAGCGGCGTTGAGCGGGAAAAAGGTCGGTGTTGTTAGTCAGTACATCTCACATGAACTGCTCCGTAACAATCACCCTGACCTGAAGCTGGTCCCAGTGTCCACTCTGACGCAGGGGCTTGAAAAACTGTCTGTCGGTGAAATTGACTTCTTTATTGATAATGTGGCCTCTGCCAGCCATGTGATTCGTAAATTAGGTCTTACCAACCTGCAGATCGCTGCGC
>NZ_JBFGYC010000303.1:0-4921 GCF_041587635.1 Pontibacterium sp.
CCGAAGGTCAGGTGCAGGTGATTCTGTACCACCCGGACAAAGCGCCTGACTTTGGCCAGTTCACCGGCTTCTGTCTGGATAATCAGGATGTAGAGATCGATAGCTACAGCCCGAATGCAGACCTGTTGAGCAGTGACCACGATGTGGTGGAAGAGGTGCTTTACAGTCATCTGTTGAAATCCAACTGCCCCGTGACAGGGCAGCCGGACTGGGCAACCATTGGTATCAGTTACAAAGGACTGGAGATAGACCGGGAAGGTTTGCTGAAGTACCTGATCTCCTACCGCGAGCACGGCGATTTTCACGAGCAATGTGTTGAGAACATCTTTATGGATATCTGGCAGCAGTGTCAGCCAGAGAGCCTCAGCGTTTACGCACGTTATGTTCGTCGTGGCGGTCTGGACATCAACCCGTTCCGTAGCACGGATCTGGATGATATTGATAACCTGCGTCTAAGCCGACAATAAAAAATTACAGTGGAGTTTTAGTACCCCATGGATGCCCTCGAATTACTGCACAACCGCGTTTCCTGTCCTTTGCTACTGGAGCCTGCTCCAACGACTGCGCAGATGGATAATATGTTTAAAGCGGCGATGCGCGCACCGGATCATGCAGCCCTGCGCCCATGGCGCTTTATGGTCGTTGAAGGTGATCAGCGTGAGGCGCTAGGGGAGATCTACCTGAAAGCTTCACTGCAAGATGATGCTGAGTTGAGTGAGGCTAAGCAGAAAAAACTGCGGAATGCGCCACTGCGTGCGCCTGTTGTTGTGGTGGTGGTTGCTCATAAAACGGACCATCCAAAGGTGCCTGTCAGTGAACAAATTGTTGCGGTGGGTTGTGCTGCCCATGCCATGCTATATGCCGCTCACGCACAGGGTGTCGGTGCGATGTGGCGTACGGGGGCGATGGCGTACCATCCTACAGTGATGGCTGAGCTTGGGTTGGCTGATAACGAAGAGATTGTTGGCTTCCTGTATTTGGGAACGCCAAAAGTTGTGCGACAGGCTCCGGAAGTAGATGTGGAACCCTATGTAACACGCTGGGAGGGATCATGAGTCAGTATCAACAAACCGCTGATGAATTTCTGAGTTGGCTGAAAGGTCAGATTCCGCTGATTAACCACATGGGTTTTAAGCCACTTAACTATGATGGTAAAAGCCTTGAAATGGGGGCGGAACTTGAACCCAACGTCAATGACAAAGGCACAGGCTTTGGAGGATCTCTGGCGACTGTTGCTACCCTCTGTGGTTGGAGTATGTTGACGCTGCATTTACGCGAAATGGGCCGGGATGATGATGTTGTGATTCGCGACAGTCATCTGGAATATCTATTGCCGGTCACCGATGATTTTGTTGCACGTACGGTCTTACCAGATGAAGAAACTGTTGCCGGTTTTGATGCGCGGATGAAAGAGAAAGGCCGTGCCCGGATGGATCTGGTGATTGAAATCTGTCAGGGCGATCAGGTTGCGATGCGCCTTTCCGGAAGTTATACCGCATTGGAAAAGCGCCGAGGTTAGTCGCTAACCTCTGATAGCAAAAAGCCGCTCGAACAAGCGGCTTTTTTGTGACCGATATTGGCTTACTGTTTGGTACGGTAGGCTTTGACGATGATCACCGGTGATTTAGGTACGTCACGGTACATTCCCTTAGACATGGTCGGTAGCCGACTGATCTTCATCACAATATCCATTCCGTTGACGACTTTACCGAATACTGCGTAACCCGGTCCGCGTGCGCCAGGATTCAGAAACGTGTTGTTCACGGTATTGATAAAGAACTGTGCCGTGGCACTGTTCGGATGTTGGGTGCGGGCCATGGCAATCGTGCCTGGCAGGTTTTTCAGGCCATTGCTGGACTCGTTCTCAATCGCCGCTTTAGTTGTCTTCTTGTTCATCGCTTCGGTGAACCCGCCACCCTGAATCATAAAACCCGCGATGACACGGTGAAAAACGGTGCCGTTGTAAAAGCCTTCATCGACGTAACTCAGGAAGTTGGCGACAGTTTTGGGCGCTTTGTCTCCATCCAACTCCAACTCGATTATTCCCTGATTGGTTTCTAGTGTAACCAGTGTTGGGGCGGCCTGTAGCAACCCGGAAAAAGTAAGCAGAAACGCGCAGCAAAGGCTGTAAAGAGTGCGGGCGGTCATCAGTATCTCCTGAATTATGACAAATTATGATCTAAGCTGATTTGAGTTAGCCAAAGCCAGCGGCTTATTCGCAAGGCGTTTAGGTTAGCTGCTCATCGTTTATATTCCCAGTGGTTATTGAACTGTACTTTTTTGGTCGTAAAGATTCGGCAAGGTATGCCGTTAACCATCATAGTTTGTAGTGCAGAGAATGGCATAAAAGAGGGGATGACCTTATGCCACAAGTTCCTTTTGAGTTTGTTGCACTCGATCATGTAGTACTGCGTGTGCAAGACATGGACAGCGCGTTGCATTTCTACTCGGAGATTTTGGGTTGTTCCGAAGAGCGTCGTGTTCCCGCCATTGGATTGGTGCAGCTCCGTGCCGGAAGCTCACTGATCGACCTTCTTCCATCTGACAGCCCAGATCTGCGTTCGCAGAATATGGACCATTTTTGCCTGAGAATCACACCCTTTGATCCAGCTCGTATCAAAAAATACCTTCATGCGTATGCTGAAGGGGAGATTGAATTGCGGTATGGCGCGCAAGGGATGGGACGCTCACTCTATATTTCAGATCCCGATGGCAACATCGTAGAACTGAAGGAAGAGCTATCGGCATGAAAAAAGAAAGTACCACCTATAACTATTATTAAAAAATGGACTACAGGACCTGATGTAGTCGGAGTGCAAGCATGGGTAAGTTAACCTTAAGAAACAAGATTCTCTTATTAACGTTGGCGCCGTTGTTGGTGATTATCGTCGTGGTGATGTTGGTCACGCGAATGCAACTTCAGGATTTGGGTATGCGGGAAATTGAGCAAACCCGCACGCAAATGCTGGAGAGTAAACAAGCTGCGTTGAAAGAGTATATGGATCTTGCCGTTAGCTCGGTTGAGGAAATCTATAATCAGGCTGGTGCTGATGATGCAGCGGCACAGCAAAAAGCGTTGTCTATATTGCGCAGTCTGGCCTACGGAGAAAACAAGGACGGTTATGTCTTCGTATATGGCTACGATGGCACCGCATTGGCGATGCGTGCCAAAACATCGTTAGAGGGTAAAAACCTCATTCATCTGAAAGATAAAAACGGTGTCGCGATCATTTCTGATCTGATTCAGGTTGCGAAACAGGGTGGTGGTTTCGTTTCGTATATCTGGGAAAAACCATCTAAGAAGATGGCGGTGGATAAGCTGTCTTATGCCGTTGGGTTACCGAAGTGGAACTGGATGCTGGGTACCGGCTTCTACATTGATGACATTGAAGACCGCTTAGTCATGATGGAACAGCAGGTGGATGAAGAGATTCAGACCACATTGCTGTTTATCGTGGGTATCGGTGGTGTGATGGTCGTGTTGTTTGGTGTAGTGGCGTCGATCTTTGCGACAAGCCTTACCCGCCCTCTTAACCAGGTGTGTGATGCGTTGCAGGATATGAGCAAAGGCGATGGTGATCTTACACAGCGGTTAGATGTGAATGCACAGGGAGAGGTTGGCCGTCTGGCCGAGGGGTTTAACGGGTTTCTCGATAAGATTCATACCCTGGTGGGGGATGTTAAACAGGCGGTCGATGAACTGTCGACGGCGTCTACCCGGATGTCTACAGTGGTTGCCAGTACCCAGCGTGGTGTCAGTGATCAGCGGGGCGAAACTGAACAGGTTGCGGCAGCGATTCATCAGATGGCGACTGCGGTTCAGCAGGTTGCACAAAGCGCGGGCCAGGCTGCCAGCTCGGCGACAGAGGCGGATGGTGCCGCTAATGAAGGTCTGAGCATCGTGTCATCGACCATTGAATCAATTGGCGAACTGGCTGATGGCGTGAATACGTCGGCTGATGTGATTGAGCAACTGCACAGTGATGCGGATCAGATTGGTACGGTGGTTAATGTAATCAAAGATATTGCTGATCAGACGAATCTATTGGCACTGAATGCGGCCATTGAAGCGGCCCGTGCCGGTGAGCAGGGGCGTGGTTTCTCGGTTGTTGCGGATGAAGTTCGCTCCCTAGCCAACCGTACTCAGCAGAGTACGGAAGAGATCCAGACGATGATCGAAAAATTGCAGGTGGGTGCACGTCAGGCGGTAAGCGTGATGACAACCAGCCGTGATAGCACCGGTGAAACTATTCGTCGCGCACAAAGTGCCAGCGAGTCACTGGCATCGATTACGACATCAGTTGGCACGATCAGCGAGATGAATACTCACATCGCGTCTGCCGCAGATCAGCAAACAGGTGTAGCCGACGAAGTGAGCCGTAGTATTCATCATATTGCGGATATCGCAGAGAAATCGAATGGCGACGCAGATCAGCTTGCGGTGACCAGTCGCGAACTCAGCTCTATCGAGCAACGTTTGCTGGGGCTGGTTCAGCAGTTCCGTATCTGATCGGTTCTGCTGTTTAGTGTGTGGCCGGTATCTGCATCACCAAACGTTCAGGTGGTAAGCAGATCCGGTCGCTACAGGCTTGAAACTGGAACATCAGGCGGGGCGGCAGTAAACCATCCTGTGTGGTTTGTCGCCCGCTTATTTCAAACTCTCCCGAATACACCTCTATCGGATCCTGACTGAACTGGACATTGAGGGCGCTACCCTCCGGATAACTTATCTGATCAACGTTCAAGCCGGATACCTGAGCGCCGACTAAACGTTTATCCCCCGGTATTTCTGCGTTGATATGCCAGCTATTCCGCAATCTGATTTTCAATATGAAGCCGTCTTCTTTAGCGTTGAGTTCTGCTCTTAAGGCCCCGTTTGCTGCGTACTGTATAGAATTCAGATTTTGATTGAGCTGCTGAC
>NZ_JBFGYC010000304.1:0-4905 GCF_041587635.1 Pontibacterium sp.
GGAGCGATATCTACAATGGGTTTATGGTATCGCTGCCGTTAATGAATCTCCTCTGATTGGAATCGGTTACGTGGTATACGAGCGTGCAGAATGGATGTCATGGAGTACTGATAGTTTCTGGTTGTTCTGGACCGTTACACTCGGATATCCGGCGACGGCATTCCTTGTGGGAGCTGTAGCGTTTTTAGGATATAGAATGGCGGTGCACAAAGTTCCGGACGAGTTTCCTGTCGCCCGTATATTTAAGGTTTCCTGGCTTATAACGCTGCTGAGCCTCTGCATCTCTGCAATTACAGTTCATTTCTGGGGCATGATGCATGTCCACCTGTTTTTCATGATCGGTGCCGGCATGTGGCTCTTGGATCTTAGAAAACCTAAGGAAAAACAATTTTAATCTATAGCGCTCTGCGTTTTGGTGTTACTTATGGATAAGTTGAAAATCGGACTTTTATGGCACTCTCTTGGTTCCTCTAACCTAGGAATCGGTGCGTTAACAGTTTCTCAGATGAAAATTATCGCTGCAGCGGCAAAAGAGAGTGGTATTGATTACGAATTCCATCTTATCTGCTGGCCACCTGAAGAGGGTTTTTTTGAGGATACGGGCGAGCCAATCGTTTTTCACTATATGAAGGCGCGGCACTTTGTTAGCCTTAAATCCCCCCTACGCCGGTGGATCAAGGAATGTGACATCGTGTTTGATATTGGTGCGGGCGATTCCTTTGCCGACCTATACGGAACGAAACGATTCCTGTATCTCTTTCTGACAAAAATCTTCTCCGTTATGTATCGTGTACCTCTGGTTCTAAGTCCTCAGACAATTGGGCCGTTCTACAATCCTGTCAACCGCTTTATGGCGAAATGTGTTATGCGACTTGCCAAGAAAGTTTATGCCCGGGACGAGAAAAGCTTTAACTATCTTAAGAGTATCGGTGTCACAAAAAATATCAACATGGCGACAGATGTTGCGTTCCTGTTGCCGTTCGATAAAGCAGAGATGGCCGCGGAAAACGGTAAGCTGAACATCGGACTCAACGTGTCGGCGCTACTTTATTCACAGCAGCGATCTGGTAGTGACAGAATTAGTTTGAGCGTTGATTTTAAAAGCCTAGTTGACCAAATTATTGAGCGCTTGCAGAAAGATGACAAGTACAATATCTATCTTGTCCCGCATGTGAACTCTTCAGAGCACCAGTATGAAAATGATCATGCAGTGTCCGTGGAGATTGCGAACAAATATCCCGGTGTTCAGGTGGCTCCAGAGTTTTTCTCCCCTTGCGTAGCCAAAAGCTTCATTTCTGGTCTTGACCTTCTGATTGGTGCTCGTATGCACGCAACGATTGCGGGGATCTCATCCGGGGTGCCTATTCTGCCGCTTTCTTACAGTCGCAAATTCACTGGCCTTTATGAAACTCTTGGTTACCCTTATATCTGCGATCTGAATAATGCGAGTAATGAAGACGCGATAGTGATGCTGGAGAAGGTCCTCAGTGACCTTCATGGCGCTAAGTCTTCTGCAGAGAAAAGTCAGGAGCTAGCAGTCGAGAAGCTTGCTCAATATCAGTTAGAACTTCAGGCCCTCCTAAAAACACTATGAAGATTATAGACGTTAATAATATTGTAGACTCCGGGCTTTGCACGGGCTGTGGACTGTGTGCGTCTGTAACTAAAGGCGATGCGATAAAGTTTGGTTTTTCCAACGGCGGATATCTGCGTCCTACCCAAGTCAGTGCGTTAGATAGCGATGAGTCAGCGATTATTGCGAAAGCTTGTCCCGGATTAGGCCTCTCTCATGAAATGGGTTGGACTGACAAAAACTATCACCCGGTGTGGGGAAAGATCGAAGATCTGGTAACGGGTTGGGCGACTGATGAGGATGTACGGCATAAAGGGTCGTCTGGTGGCGCGTTAACCACCATTGCCATCTACTTGCTCGAAAGTAAGAAGGTTGATGCGGTGTTGCATATCTCTGCCTCCGACGAGAATCCGTTAGAAAACAGCGTCAGGGTAAGTCGTAGTAGAGGAGAGATCCTTAATGGTGCTGGCTCCAGATACTCACCATCTGCTCCTTTGCTTGGTATTGCAGATATTTTAGATAGCGACGATAGGGTAGCTGTAATCGCCAAACCTTGTGATATCGCTGCGCTGAGGCACTTGGCCAGGGTCGATCCCAAGGTGGATCAACATATTCCTTACATGCTTTCCTTCTTCTGTGCCGGACTTCCAAGTATCAATGGTACCTACGAGGTTCTTAAGCGGATGGACGTGCCACGTAGTGATGTACTTTCTTTCCGCTATCGTGGAAATGGATGGCCAGGCTATACAACGGCTGAAACACGTGGTGGGCGCGTGGAAGAGATGGATTACAACACCTCCTGGGGAACGATTCTCAATAGGTTTATTCAGTTCCGCTGCAAAGTCTGTCCTGATGGTATCGGAGAATTTGCAGACGTAGTTTGTGCTGATGCTTGGCATTGTGACGAGAATGGCTATCCAGATTTCAGTGAAGAGCAAGGTCGTAGCCTAATCGTTTCCCGCACGACAAAAGGACTCCAGTTGAAGTCTGACGCGATTGAAAGTGGATATCTCGAGCAGGATTCCTTTAAGCTGGAGCATCTCGATGATATGCAGCCATACCAGCATCGTAGAAAACAGCTGACGGTATCGAGGCTATTGGCGCTTAAAGTATTCTTTAGAAAAACCCCCGAATTTAGAAATTTCAAGCTTCTTGTTGTATCGCGGAGTGCGAGTCCGCTGGATAACCTTAGAAGTTTTGCAGGCACTGTCATAAGGGTCTTAAAAGGAAAGGTGACCGAATCATGAATGCAGAAAAGGATAGTAGCTGCTTAGTGTCTATCATTATGGTCAGCTACAACACTGCTGACCTGACGATTGAAGCTATCCAATCGGTCATTGACCAGACGACCATCGATTATGAGTTGATCGTATTAGATAACGATTCACCAGATGGTTCATACGAGAAAATAAAATCCCGGTTTGACGGGATTAAACTGATCAAATCTGAAGACAACCTGGGATTTGCGCTTGCCAACAATGTGGCAATAGAGGAAGCAAAAGGGGAGTATGTGCTCCTTTTGAACCCGGATACAGTGGTGTTGGAAGACGCTATAGGGCAGCTGCTGTTCTTCGCCCAGCAGAACCCCAAAGCTAAAATCTGGGGTGGACGTACATTGCATGGAGATCACTCTCTCAACCCTAAGTCATGTTACAGAAAGCTAAATACCTGGAGTATTTTCTGTCGTACTGCCGGGTTGACTGGAATTTTCCCTAACAGTGAGCTGTTTAACCATGAAGAGTATGGTGGTTGGCTTCGGGATCATGAGCGACAGGTAGACATTGTCGTTGGGTGCTTCTTTATGATTAAGCGAGAAGACTGGAATCTGATGGGGGGGTTTGATAAGGCGTTCTTTATGTATTGTGAAGAGGCTGATCTGTGCTTGCGTGCTACCATAGAGATCGATGCGCGCCCTATGGTTACGCCGGATGCCACTATCATTCACTATTGCGGTGCTTCTGATACCGTTAGAGCGGATAAGATGGTGCGCTTGCTGAAAGCAACACTTTTGCTTGTCCATAAGCACTCTCCGAAGTATTTGCGTGGGTTAAACGTGTTTCTGCTCTCTCTTTGGCCGTTTAGTCGAATGCTGGCCTACAAGACTGCTCACCTGATCTCTAAGTCTGAAAAGCACCAGTCCTCCTATGGTGTCTGGAAGGAAATCTGGTCAAGGCGAACATCTTGGAAAAACGTATAGCTCCTTCTGAAAAAGCGAATGCATTTAGACTGATTACTGGTACTTAGAGTCGCGAAAGGTGAAATCTATTTATAAAGCTGGGTGGTTGTTAAGCTCCACCCAGGCGGTTGGTTTATTGGCAACGTTTCTTCGTAACCTGCTAATCGCGCGACTCGTCACTCCAGATGAATATGGTATCGCGGTGACATTCGCTTTGGCGATTTCCGCATTGGAGATGGCCAGCGACTTTGCGTGGGATAAGCTGATTATTCAGTCTGACGACGGAGATGGTGCTCGACTTGTAAACTCCGCGCATACCATGATGGTCATTAGGGGCGTCCTGATTGCGGCAGGTATCTTCTTCTTTGCAGATTCTATCGCCGAGATCTTTGGGGTGCCGGAAGTGGCTTCTTCCTACGAGTTATTGGCGGTCGCCCCTTTGCTGAGAGGGTTTGCTCACCTTGACGTGAAACGTTTCCAGAGAAAGATGCGGTTTCATGCCGAGGCATACGTATTGCTTTTCTCCCAGCTGGCTTCGTTGGCATCTGTTTTTGCACTGATCCCTTTTATTGAGGATCATACTCTGATGTTGTATGCAGTGATCACCCAGGCTAGCGTGCAGCTAATCAGTTCCCATTACTTTGCTGAGCGGCAGTATGGGGTGTGTTTTGATCGGGAAATGTTCGTACGGATGGTTGTCTTTGGTTGGCCTCTGATACTGAACAGCTTTTTGATGATCGCTTCCAATGAGGGGGATAAGCTGTTGGTAGGTAACGCCTTTGGTGTTACTGAGCTGGCGCTTTATTCGATTGTGGTGATGCTGATATATTCCCCAGGAGTAATCATCAGGAAAACCACCAGCTCAATCGCCCTGCCAATACTGTCTAAAGCAAAAGATGACGCAGATGCTTTTTATAAAGCAAATCGGATTTATGCCGGTGCTGTAATGTTTGCGACAGTTGCTCTTATTGTGCCAGTCAGTCTGTTTGGCTCCAGTTTCATAGAGGATGTATTCGGCGACGGATATTCCGGGCCAGTAATTCTTGTTACTTGGTTGTGTGTCGGGCTGGGTGCTCAGATTATTCGTAGTTGGCCGGTGACGGTATCATTGGCAATGGGAGATACTAAGAATGTTCTTTACGGAAATATCTATCGA
>NZ_JBFGYC010000305.1:0-4902 GCF_041587635.1 Pontibacterium sp.
CCAATGCAAGGGATAGAAACACAGTATTGCGGGCAGGAACATAGGTGACAGGAACACCATCAACCTCCTCTTCCGGCACATCAATACTATGATCGGTCAACGCTGAGCCACCAAAATCTTCGAGATTAAGGCGAATAACACGATGCTCTTTAACATCCATTTGTACAGCGATCTGGCGTGCAGCATTTAGCTCAGTAAGAGAGCGCTGACCGTAATCAAAGCTAAGAACATAACATTCAAATCCCTGATCTTTAGCCATTGCCAGTGCAGTAGCAGAATCCAATCCACCAGACAGCAGAACAACTGCCTTCTTAACAGCGGTAGTCATTAACAATATTCCAGGAATTACTTGCGCTTGAACTCTTCGACCAGAGGAGCAACGTTGGATTTCGGATGGTTCTTAAGCACGTAATCGAGATACTCTTCCGAACGTACCTGATCACCCAATTCGCTATAGATCACACCCAGCTTAAAGGCGGCATGAGGTGCTTTTGGATGCTCTGGATATTGCCCCAAAACCAATGCAAAGGCTTCTCGCGCCTTTTCAAGCTTTTGCTCCGCATGATGGATTTCACCCATCCAGTAGTACGCGTTAGCTACACGTGCACTATTAGGATAGTCACGCACAAAAGCACTAAACGCCACAACCGCGGCGGGGAAATCGCGAGCACGAACCAAGCCAAAGGCTTCACGATAGGCTTTAGAGTCCGATACGCCATTTTTAACGCTTACGGATGCGGGCTTAACCTGAGGTTTTGAAGAATCCGATTGATCCGATGTCTGAGGAACACTGGATGACTGCACCGTACGATCAGGCTGCTGCGATTGAGCAGATTCTGTCACGTCTGACGATTTTGGATTAGACGCTTTATTCGTTGTAGCTGCCGGAGCCTCTCGACTCATCAGCGAACTGATACGGCGATCAAGATCGCGATAACGATCCAATTGTTGCCGTTCCATCTTCTTCAGACGAAACGCCTGCTGCTCCAGCTCACCGCGCAACGAACGCACCTCATCCTGCAGCTGGTCAATAATCATCAACAACTCAGCATTATTGCGTGCGGCAGTTGACCGCCCGACACCTGAGGAGCTCTGATCAGCCTGGGATGTTTGAATCTCAATAACAGGAGGGGGTGCCGCCATTGCGCCAGCGCTGAAAGTCAGCGCCAGCACAACAGAGGGTAGATAACGGGCTGTGTACATTAGTTGCTAACGTACTTCAGCTCTACGCGACGGTTCTGAGCCCAAGATTCTGAGCTGTGACCCAGCACAGCTGGCTTCTCTTCACCGTAGCTAATAGTTTCGATCTGATCAGAGTTAACACCGTTAACCTGCAGGTAACGCGCTACTGACTGAGCACGACGCTCACCCAGAGCCATGTTGTACTCACGTGTACCACGCTCATCTGCGTGACCTTCCAGACGCACTGACGCGCTTGGAGTGGCTACCAGATAAGCAGCATGCTTCTCTAGCGCATCCAGACCATCCTGTTTTACTACGGACTTATCAAAGTCGAAGTAAAAAACAGTCTGCAGTGCAGCTACAGCGTCCGCTGCTTTCTGTGCAGCCATCTCAGCAGCAGAAACGCCACCGGATACAGCTGCACCCTTGCTATCGGCAGAAGAACCGGAAGTGTCTACCGCACCTGTAGTGCCGGTATCAGTACCACCAGTTGAACTACAACCCGCGACCCATGCCACGGAAAGAGCCAGTGCAACAGCTTTGGCTACATTGGAAGCTTTCATCGAATACTCCTGTAATATCCTTTAATGTCGGCCCTAACCAACACCCTGAATAGTAAAATTAGATTATTCCCAACTGACGCATACGTTAATGGCTGTGCGTACTTATTGCAAGTACGGAGACCACGCTGGTTCACGGACATGTCCCTGTGAATCTGGCAGCAGGAAGCGCACGTTCCCATCCAGCGTAACCCCGCCCAAAACACCACGGGTACCCTTCTGTGTCGCGTACAAAATCATACTGCCATTGGGTGCAATGGTTGGCGACTCATCGAGGAAGGTTTCAGTCAACACTTCAACGCGTGAGGTTTTCAGATCCTGTACCGCGATACGGAACACACCATCATCGCCTCGATGCACCATTGCCAGAAAACGACCATCCTGTGTCAAAGATGCACGTCCGTTGTAATTACCCTCATAGGTCAGCCGTTCAATGTTGCGACTTTTCAGGTGCATCTGATAGATCTGTGGCTGACCTCCACGATCAGAGGTAAAGATCAGAGTGCGGCCATCCGGTGACCAGTTTGGTTCTGTATCAATGCCGTAATGATGGGTCATACGTGTCAATTTGCGCTGCAACAGATCCAGAATATAGATCTCCGGGTTGCCATCTTTTGACAACACCAGCGCCATCTTACTGCCATCAGGCGACCATGCCGGCGCACCATTCAGACCTTTAAAAGACTGCACCTTCTGGCGCTGACCGGTCCTCAGGTCCTGAATATAGATTGCAGGACGACTGCTTTCGAACGAAACATACGCCACGCGACGCGCATCGCGCGACCAGCTTGGAGACATGATCGGCTCTTTTGATTCAAGGATTGTTCTGGGACGCGCGCCGTCCGAATCAGCCATGCGCAACTGGTAGCGGAACGTATCCGCATCTAGCTTATTCGCCGTCACATAAAGGATTCGGGTATAAAACGCACCCTTTAAGCCGGTCAGGTACTCATAGATATTATCAGCAATGACATGAGCGACATCACGCAATCCATTACGACTGCCAATGCGCGCATCACGTAAGATCAACTCTTCCTTGATGACGTCATAAACTTCATATTCCACCCGTACAGCGTTATCTTTTGCCGGACTCATGCGCCCAATCACCAGAAATTCCTGGCCAGCGGTACGCCAGTCACGAAACGCCACTTCGTTCTGGCGGGAGGGATTACTCAGCATATTGTCCTGATCCATCACGGCGAACAAACCACTGCGCGCGAAATCACTACCAATAACGCCGGCAACATCTTCCGACAGGCCATAGCCGCCACTCCACGAAAACGGGACAACCGCGACAGGGGTAGGCTTATCCACCCCCTGAGTCACCTCAATTCTCAACTCCGCTTGCAGAGGCAGCGAAACCAACAAAACAGACAGCACAGCAACGATATATTTATAAAGTCTCACTGCAAGATTCTCCGATCTCTGTACACCAATAACATGGACTAGCCTTCCCGATTACGACACAGAGCTGAGAGCGGAGTTCCGCAAACAGCACCAATACAACACATACATCCAATATTTACCGGCGCAAGTCTTCAGGCCGGAAGACCATGGTGAACTTTCTGTAATAACGATCAAATACAACCGGATCCAGTTTCTGGAGTTCTGGGAAGCTGGAAGCCTTCACCACCGCCCGCACGGCATCCCGATCAAAACGATCATCGCCACTGGACTTACTCACGTAAGCGTCATCAACTTCACCGGACGGCAAAAGATGGATAGATAGCTCAACCACCATGCCATTGCGCGCACTTGGGGAGCGCCTCCAGTAACGGGAGATCTGCTCACGCACATACGCTTCGTAGCTAATAGCGGCCTGACGCCCCTCTTCTGCTGCCAGCTCCGCCTCTTCTTCTTCAAGCGCTGATGCCAAGGCGCTTTGACGAGCCTTTTCTGCGACAGCACGACGACGCTCTTCGGCTTCTGCTTTCTTTCGTTTCTCAGCTGCGAGCTTCTCTTGTGCTTTACGCTTACGTTCCGCCTCAGCCTTCTGACGGGCTTTTTCTTCTGCTGCTTTTTTCTCTGTGAGTTTTTTCTCTGCAGCCTTCTTCGCCGCTAACTCTTTCTTGCGTTTGGCGTCGGCCTTACGCTTTTCATCTGCCGCCTTTTTACGGGCAACTTCCTGCTTACGCTTCTTTTCAGCGGCCGCTTTTTTAGCGACCTCCTGTTTACGTTTCTTTTCAGCCGCCTTTTTACGTGAAATTTCTTGCTGGCGTTTTTTTTCTGCGGCGGCCTTCTTACGTTTTTGTTCTGCTTGGGCTTTCCGCTTTGCCTGATCGTCCGCCCGCTTTTTCGCAGCCGAAGCCTCGCGCTTTCGATCCGCGTTGGTTGTTATCGATTTCAGATCAACGATTTGAGCATTAACGTGCCGCGGCACTCGCTGGATCTCTTTATCTGGCTCAAACCACACATCCGCCAGAATAAAAAACACAACGCCATGCAACAACAAGGCTAGCAGCGCAGGGAATAGATAACTATTGAGCTTCAACTGATCCGCCCTACTCGGTTACCAGACCAACAGTGCCTGCACCCGATTGCTGCAGCAACACCATTAGCTGAACGACAGCGTCGTAGTCTACGTTTTTGTCTCCGCGCACCAACAGCATCTTATCTTCGTTAGCCGCCAGAATTTTTCTCACCCGTTCGGATACGGTTTCTGCATCCAATGGCTCTTCTGGATCACCACCAACGTCAATGAAGTACTCTTGCTGTGCGTTCACCGTGATAATAACGGGCTCTTTGTCCTTATCATCCACAGGTTCCGCCGCAGCTTTTGGCAACTCTACCTGCACACCTTGCGTCAACATTGGCGCCGTAATCATAAAGATCACCAACAGCACCATCATGACGTCGATATAGGGCACCACATTAATTTCAGCGTTTAATTTACGCGTTTTACGATGGCGTCTGATCATAGCAATACCTTATGAGGCACCATGAACACGACGATGCAGCACCGCCGAGAATTCATCAGCAAACGTTTCATAGCTGCTTAATACGCTTTCAGATTTCGCAGAAAAACGGTTATAAGCGATAACGGCTGGAATCGCGGCAAACAGACCAATGGCGGTTGCAACCAACGCCTCAGAGATACCGGGTGCTACCGATGCCAACGTCGCCTGATGAACATTAGCCAAACCACGGAATGAGTTCATGA
>NZ_JBFGYC010000306.1:0-4893 GCF_041587635.1 Pontibacterium sp.
GCCATCCGGTTATGGTGAGCTGTACCACTTGTATCTATCACCGTCCTGCATTGGCAAAGGCGCAGGCCATAAGTTGTTTGCGCACGCAATAGAGCACCTGAAATCCAAAGGCGCTCAGGGAATGTTGTTGTGGACGCTGGATGGTAATGGTCCGGCGAAGGCATTTTATGAACGTCATGGGATGTTGCTGGACGGTGGCCGACGTGATGATCCTGAATGGTTGGGACCAGATGTGTATGAAGTGCGTTACTGCCTGCCGTTTGCCTGATGCATAGTGCTGGTTGAAAAACGTTCATACGTGCCGGTTGAGCAGAACCTAGCTCACGTTATCCGTGTATAATCGCGCCCTCAAATTATCGATTCAATTGGCACCGGATTTACGTTCCGGCTCGCCGAGGAAAAGTTATGTCTCAAGTTGTAGTGTGCGCGATGTACAAATTTGTCGTGCTGGAAGATTTTGAAGCGTTGCGTGAACCGCTGCGAAACGTGATGCAGGATAACGGTGTGCGCGGTACCTTGCTGCTGGCACGCGAAGGTATTAATGGCACCGTGGCCGGTTCCCGTGAGGGGATCAATACGCTGCTGGCATGGTTGCAGAGCGACCCGCGTTTGGCCGATATCGGTTACAAAGAATCCCTCGATGACAGCAACCCGTTCCTGCGCACCAAGGTCAAGCTAAAGAAAGAGATTGTGACCATGGGCGTTGAAGGTATCGACCCTAAGCGTGTAGTGGGTACTTACGTCAAACCCAAGGACTGGAATGCGCTGATCTCCGATCCGGATGTGGTGCTGGTTGATACCCGTAACGACTATGAAGTTCAGGTGGGTACTTTTAAGGGTGCGATCAACCCTGAAACCGATACCTTCCGTGAGTTTCCCCAGTATGTAAAAGAGAACCTGGACCCGGAAAAAAACCGTAAGGTTGCGATGTTCTGTACTGGCGGTATCCGTTGCGAAAAATCCACGGCGTATCTGAAAGAGCAGGGGTTTGACGAGGTGTACCATCTGGAAGGTGGCATCTTAAAGTATCTTGAGGAAGTGCCTGAAGATAATACGATGTGGGAAGGTGAGTGCTTTGTTTTTGATAACCGCATCACCGTCAACCATCAGCTTGAAAAGGGCAGTTACGACCAGTGCCACGCCTGTCGTTTACCGTTGACCGCTGAAGATATGCAGCATGAAAAATATGTGTTGGGTGTGAGCTGCCCGCACTGTTATGACGAACTGAGTGAAGAACAGCGTCAGCGTTTTGAACAGCGTCAGTTGCAGATTAAGCTGGCTGAAAAACGCGGTGAAGCCCATCTGGGTGCAGAGGTGGTCGATACCATCGCTAAACACCGTGAATTGAAGCAGAAAAAGCGCGAAAGTCAGCAAGAGAAAAGCTGATTTAGCAGACTAGGCTGATGAGGTGAGATTAGATAAAAACGCCCGACCCGTGAAAACAGGTCGGGCGTTTTTGTGTGTGGGTCTGATCCGGTGTTAGTGGTTCAGAATCTGACTCAGGAACAACTGGGTACGCTCGTGTTCCGGGTGATTAAAGAACGTTTCCGGCTCATTCTCTTCGACGATCTGCCCGGCATCCATAAAGATAACCCGGTCGGCTACGGTTTTGGCAAAGCCCATTTCGTGAGTCACGCAGAGCATGGTCATCCCTTCCTGTGCCAGCTCGATCATGACGTCCAGTACCTCCTTGATCATCTCGGGATCAAGGGCTGAGGTGGGTTCGTCGAACAGCATCACATCGGGATTCATACACAGCGAACGGGCGATGGCGACACGCTGTTGCTGACCGCCAGAGAGCTGGCCGGGAAACTTTAACGCCTGCTCAGGAATTTTGACGCGTTCCAGGTATTTCATGGCGGTCGCTTCGGCTTCCTTACGCGGCACTTTCTTCACCCAGATCGGTGCCAGTACGCAGTTCTCCAGTACCGTGAGGTGCGGGAATAGGTTGAAGTGCTGGAACACCATACCCACGTCTTTACGGATCGCTTCGATCTTTTTCACGTCTTCAACCAGCGGTACACCGTTCACAATGATCTCGCCCTGCTGGTGTTCTTCCAGCCGGTTGATGCAGCGGATCATGGTAGATTTACCGGAACCGGACGGGCCGCAGATAACGATACGTTCCCCTTTTTTCACCTGAAGGTTGATGTTCTTCAGGACGTGGAACTCACCGTACCACTTGTTCAGATCACGGATCTCAATGGCCAGCTGATCTTCTTGTTTTTGTACTTCGCTCATGTGTTTACTCTCCAAAGATCAGGCACGGTTACTGTGGCCGGTGTGCAGACGTTTTTCCAAATGCATGCTGTAACGGGACATACCAAAACAGAATACCCAGAACACTAAGGCAACAAAGACATAACCCTCCGTTGAGAAGCCGATCCAGTTGGGATCGTTGGCGGAGGCTTGCATGATCGCCAGCAGGTCGAACAGCCCGATGATCAGCACCAGACTGGTGTCTTTAAACAGGGCGATAAAGGTGTTCACAATGCCCGGAATCATCAGCTTCAGTGCCTGTGGCAGGATGATCATGATCATCTTCTGCCAGTAGCCTAAACCCAGTGCATCGGCAGCTTCGTATTGCCCCTTGGGGATCGCCTGTAAACCACCGCGCACCACCTCGGCCATGTATGCCGACTGGAACAGGGTGATACCGATCAGTGCCCTGAGCAGCTTGTCGAAGGTCATGCCTTCAGGGAAGAACAGAGGCAGCATCACCGAGGCCATAAAGAGCACGGTGATCAGCGGTACGCCACGCCAGATCTCGATATAGACCACGGACAGGGATCGCACGATGGGCATATCCGACTGTCGGCCCAAGGCGAGCAACACGCCAAACGGCAGAGCGGCGACAATACCCACAACGGCGAGCACCAACGTCAAGCTTAAGCCACCCCATTTATGGGTTTCGACGGTTTCCAGACCGAAGTAACCACCGCTCAGCAGAATGAAGGCGATGATTGGGAAGATAACGAGGGTGAAGGTGGCGACCCAGCCTTTACGCGGTGTACTGGGGATGATCAGCCATGCGATTAAGGCGGCGAGGATGAAGAAGGCGGTGTCTAAACGCCAGGTCTCTGCCTCGGGATAAAAGCCGTATAAAAACTGATCAAGACGCTGGCCAATAAAGACCCAGCATGCACCATCGCTGGTGCAGTCGTTACGGGTGGTGCCGATCCAGTCGGCACTGAGCAGAGACCAGTCCAGTACCGGCCAGAGGAAGATAATACTGAAATAGCCGAGTACCAGCGTGGCGATGGTGTTGATCGGACCATTAAACAGATGCTTACGCATCCAGCCGACTGCGCCAATGGTGCTGGCTGGCGCGGGCAGAGTAGGTTGAGAATCGTATTTCACGTCGGCTCTCCTATCGCTCAACCAGCGACATGCGCTTGTTGTACCAGTTCATGAATATTGAGGTCAGGATGCTGAGCGTCAGGTAGACCGCCATCGTCATCATGATCACCTCAATCGCCTGTCCCGTTTGGTTCAGGGTGGTACCGGCGAACACCGAAACCAGATCGGGATAACCGATCGCGGTTGCCAGTGACGAGTTCTTCGTCAGGTTGAGATACTGGCTGGTGAGCGGCGGGATGATGACCCGCATCGCTTGTGGAATGACGATCAGGCGCAGGGTGCGGACTTTAGGCAGACCCAATGCAGATGCGGCTTCCAGCTGGCCGCTCGGTACTGCAAGAATCCCCGCACGTACGGTTTCAGCGATAAAGGCAGCAGTATAAATACTCAATGCGAGCCAGAGTGCGACCAGCTCAGGGATGATGGTCATACCGCCTTTGAAGTTAAATCCTTTCAGTTCGGGATGATCCAGTGAGACCGGCATGCCAGCCACAAAAAAGGCCAGTAATGGCAATCCTACAATGAGTCCTAAACCGGCCCAGATAGTGGGGAAGGTCTTGCCGGTTTCATCGTGGCGCTTGTCCGCCCAGCGGGAGAGTAGCCAGGCCGCTACAATCCCCGCGATAAACATAATCACCACGAAGGAGAAGCCATCGTTAGTGACCGGCGCAGGCATCGAAAGACCACGGATATTCAGGTAACTGCCTAAAAACTCCACACTTTGGCGGGGAGAGGGCAGGGTGCGTAATACCGCGAAGTACCAGAAGAACATCTGAAGCAGCAGCGGGATATTACGGAAGGTTTCGATGTAGAGAGCGGCTAGTCGGGAGATGATCCAGTTGTCCGATAGCCGGGCGATACCCAGCATAAAGCCAAGTATTGTGGCGGCGATAATCCCTAACACCGCAACGAGAATCGTATTGAGTAAGCCGACAACAAAGGTACGGCCGTAAGTAGCGGTTTCACTGTATTCGATCAGTGAAAGCGGGATACCAAAACCGGCGGTTTCACTCAGAAAACCAAAACCGGTGGTGATGCCACGGGCATCGAGGTTGTTGAGGGTATTGGAGACGATGTACAGAACAAAGAGTAGAAGGGTGCCGACCAGCAACAGCTGAAAGAGTACGGCGCGTTTTTTTGGATCGTGCCAGAACTTGGTACTGCTTTCCGGCGGCGGGGGTGGTTTGTGCTGGGACTTCTCTGTGGACATATACCTTCTCCGCAGCCCCTTACATCAGGGGGAACGTCATACAACGGCTCGGGGGAGGGTGTCATGCTTAAGAACCGGCATAAACCTCTCCCCCGTCAGCCCCACACGTGAGGCTGAATGAGGTGTGTAGATTTATACCGCGCTTAGCGGATCGGTGGTGCGTACTGCAAACCACCCTGATTCCACAGTTTGTTGATACCGCGGTCGATGTTCAGTGGAGAGTCCTTACCCACGTTACGATCGAAGGCTTCGCCGTAGTTACCCACCTGCTTAACAATCTGGTAACCCCAGTCTTCGCTGATACCGAGACCTTTCGCCAGACC
>NZ_JBFGYC010000307.1:0-4880 GCF_041587635.1 Pontibacterium sp.
TATGGAGGCCCAAAAGATGAGATCCCTGACCCTTATGCTCTGTTTCCTCTGGATGGCATCGGCCACCGCAGCGGATCAGGCAGACACTGAAACAACGTCAACAAGCCACTGGCTGGAAGCGTTTAAGGATCAGGAAGAGCTGTTCTCATTTGAGGGTTACCGGATCATCCGCTATCGCAGCCCAACGCCGCAAGGTGCGGACGGGGCGAAAACGATCAGCACGCAGACACTGCAGCAGATGCTGCACAGCGATCAGCCACCCCGTTTACTCAACGTACAACCGGTACGCTGGCAACACGGGCACTTTCTGCAGCAAGAGCCTTTTCTGCAGATACCGGGCAGCCGCTGGACTCCCAATGTCGGGATGGGTGAACTCGATGAAGGATGGGAAAAGTACTTCCGTTACCATCTGGAAGTGGTAACAAATCATCAGCAAAACGCCGCGTTGGTACTATACTGTCGGGCCGATTGCTGGATGTCATGGAACGCGATAAAACGCGCAGCCAGCTGGGGATATACTAATCTCTACTGGTATAGGGACGGTGTTGACGGCTGGCGGGATGCCGGGCTGAAGATGCACACAGGCACACCGGAGCCCTTTCCGGTACGGAATAGATAAGCACGCAAGATATGACGAAGAAGGTAGTCTGAACACAGACACACCGGCGGACACACGGGAAGTGATCGCACATAATAACTAGAACGGCTGGAGATGTGTTGTGTATAAAATATTGATAGCGGACGATCATCCGCTGTTTCGTGAAGCGATCACCAACGTGATCGAGAAAAGTTTCCCCGGTTGCGAAACAATTGAAACCGAGGATCTGGACAGCGCCCTGAGCATCACGCAGGAAAGCGACGAACTGGATCTGATCCTGCTGGACCTGAATATGCCAGGCATGAACGGTCTCAACGGTCTCATTACGTTACGCAATGAAGCGCCAACCATCCCGGTGGTCATTGTCTCCGCCGAAGAGGACAAACAGATCGTCTTACAGGCGATCACCTACGGCGCAGTTGGCTTTATCACTAAGTCATCACCACGCGAACAGATGACAGAAGCGCTGACCCAAATTCTGGCCGGCAACGTCTATCTGCCGTCTGACATTATCCGTTCCAGTCAGCCGGAAAACCGTCGTTCCAGCCGTAAAGATGAAAACCAGATTCCACCGGAGCTGCTCTCCTCCCTCACCCGCCGTCAGCTGCTGGTGCTGGAACGCATGTCCAAGGGCGAATCGAATAAACAGATCGCCTATAACCTGAACATCGCAGAAACCACGGTGAAAGCCCACGTATCGGCCATCTTGCGTAAACTCAACGTACATAACCGAATTCAGGCGGTACTCTGTGCCGGTAATATCGACTTTGGTGAATACCTGAAACGCTGATCGCTCCGCAGACATCTCTAAAAATAAAGCCCCGAACATTTGGGGCTTTATGGTATGAGCAGATCATAAAACCTTTATGAATCAGGCCCAGTTCAGCCCTGCGGGCAACTGATAACCACTGTATTCGATGTGGATAATTCGACGCGCTGAAGGCGTCTTAACTTTACTCGAGGCATGTACGAGATGCGGCCGCATAACCAGGACATCACCCGTATCAGCAATACATTCCTCTGCCGAATGGGATTCAGCATAATCCTGTATTTGCTTTGCGCTTAACAAACCCGCGTTATGGCTGGCGGGCAACACCCGCAGGCAACCGCTTCTCTGATCGGCTGGATCGAGATGTAATCGCAGCGAAACCATATTATCCAATACCTCAATTGGGGGTTGGACGTGATAGATGCCGTCTTTCCTGCTCCACGGCCCCCAGTCTTCCAGATCGACCTTGTCAGATAAGGTCACGGTCCTATCCTGATGCCAACTCACCCGCCAGTTATTTTCCGGGGTTTTATCGAAGAGGATCACCCTCACCACGGATGCAATACCGGTCAGATAGCTTTCAGCGAGTCGCTGCAGTTCAGGAGACTGAGCAATTTCACGAATCAGCGGATACTTTTTCTCCGCGTTTCTAAGGCCACCTTTGTACTTGCCAAGTGTAAGTTCTGACAGATCATCCCGAAGCTTTTGCACTGCCTCCCTCGGTACTAATCCGGACAAAAGCTCATATCCCTGATACTCAAATGCCGACATAATTTCCTTCCTCCCTGTAGCTTTCTATTCCCTATTCGAACTCTAAACACTGCGGCAGTTCATTATTTATCTGATACCACGGTGCTTTCTGCGCGACCCAGATGTGATTTTTCTCATCTGCCTGAGGATCATCATCCAGTGATCCCAAGCGCAAAATGACGTGGGCTGTCCCCTCACGTTTGGCGTAAATTTGTGTGCCACAACACCGACAAAAATAGCGCTGTTTACCCGGTGAGGATTCGTATTGATTGAGCAATTCCTGCCCTTTCAAGACAAAATTTTCATCCGCAACAGCCGCCACACTAGAGAAGGCCGCCCCGTGTGCTTTACGACAGGTCTGACAATGACAGTGCACAATTTCACCCACCGGGCCGGCAATGTCATAAGACACCTGCCCGCATAAACAACTACCTGTAATCATGAATACTCCCTAAGATTTTGCTTCCATTCACTCGACGATACATATGTCGAAAAGAGATCAAGTGTAGACCACCCCCGATCTTTTCTGTTCACATTTCACAAGACACACTGTTCCCCTAAAAACGGAAATATTCATTGCTCGCGATTCTTTGTCATCTTTACCCGGTGAAATCGAAAGCTGTGCCAGAATAGATGTAATCTCGTCTCAACCAACCGATGGAGATCGACCATGGCCGGAGCCAGCCTATTAGCCCTGTTAGATGACATTGCGTCTGTACTCGACGATGTGGCCGCCATGTCCAAAGTCGCCGCGCGAAAAACGGCAGGTGTCCTGGGTGATGATCTGGCACTCAATGCCGAACAGGTCTCCGGCGTGCGCGCAGACCGCGAGCTACCCGTCGTGTGGGCAGTCGCTAAAGGCTCCTTTCGTAACAAACTGATACTGGTCCCGGCAGCCCTGCTGATCAGTGCGTTTATCCCCTGGCTTATCACCCCGCTATTGATGCTGGGTGGTGCTTTCTTATGTTTTGAAGGCTTTGAAAAACTCGCGCATAGATACCTGCACAGTGCAGAAGAAGATGAAGCGCAGCACCAACTCAAAAATCAGGCGCTCGCCGATCCCAACGTGGATATGGTGGCGTGGGAGCAGGATAAAATAAAAGGCGCGATCCGCACCGACTTTATCTTATCCGCCGAGATCATTGTGATCGCGCTTGGCACAGTACAACAGTCTGATCTGCTCACCCAAATTCTGGTGATATCTGCCATAGCGCTGGCAATGACCATTGGCGTTTACAGTCTGGTAGCAGGCATCGTCAAAATCGATGACGCAGGCCTCTATCTGGTCGAACAGGCAGCCGATAAAGAAGGCCCGAGCCTGCGACGCTGGTTTGGTGAAAGACTTCTGGCCTTCGCACCTTATCTAATGAAAACCCTGACCGTTGTTGGCACGATCGCCATGTTTATGGTCGGTGGCGGTATTTTGGTTCATGGCATTCCCGGCTCCCATGAACTGCTGCATCATGCGGCCGAAAGCGTACAGAGTCTTGCCGGTATTGGACCGGTACTCAGTGCCATCACCCCAACCCTGTTGAATACTCTGGGCGGCCTGATCGCGGGCGCATTGATCCTCGCCGTTATCACACAGGGCCAACGTATGGTGAGCAGATAATATCGTTAGAATAACCTGAAAGGGACAGCTTGAATTCGTGTGAATACGATAGGGAAGGCAAATAAACGCTGTGGTAACACCATAAGGGAATACCACAGCGGGATACTCATAACCGATACGTTAATCCAGGGAAGATGCGAATAAGTCCCGTCAGTGCTCTGCACGCCCTTAAGCCTGTAGATGCAAGGCGCAATTTGTAGTTAATGGCCGTAGTCCTTAACAAAAACTGTAACACCGCAGATGCAGGCTTAAGGACGTGCCCTGCGGGGCTTTCGGGAAACTTCACACTCGGTGTCAGCACTTTTTGTAAGGTCCAGACACAGTGTGCCCCCTTGGGTATTACTGCAAAGTGCTTCCTTGATTGTGAACCTTCCCGAAAGCCAGAGCGCCTACAGGACTTGTTCGCACCTTCCCTAGCGAATCGCCTTGCAAAAGTTACTTTTCGGCGGCTGCCAGCTCAAACCACCCTTATCAACATAGCAGGACTTTTCCTTGATATGTGCACGGGAATAGCCGCTGCAATCTCTGGCTGCAAAGTAACAGGTCCCTTTAACATTTTCTTTTTTATAACGGGCACCGGGTTCTTCGGCAGACACGACAGTGGATGAAAATACAAATGAGGTTACTGCTACAGCAACGAGGCTAATCCATTTTCCTTTGTTAAACATCTATAAACCTATTTTGTTTGATCCATTAACGTTTGACTCACCTCACCGCCCAGCGACGGTTGCTGCCTTGTCACAGCCATGCAAAATCCAACCAGATTGCATGGGAGGGTTACAACGTAAATACGTCTGAAAACAGACAAATTACAAAAGAGATAAAGCAATCGGAATGGCTCGTCCAAAGCTCAAAGACAGCGCGGACAAAGAGGATATGGGATTCATGTTTCGAATAGACATTCGATAGATCCCATCATAGATAAAGCGCGGTACGAACTACCACGCCTGTCATACTATGCCATCCCTTGCACCGTAAACGTCCTGACTTCTCTTTATAAACTACGTTAGAGTTGTATACGTACAACAGGCTGAACCGACTGCGGTGAGTCTGCACTCAAAATATGACAACCCGTTGAAACAGCCGTTTAAACCAACATTACATTCATCGCGATAGTAACAAGAGTTACTCCTGATAAACCACTCCCAAAA
>NZ_JBFGYC010000308.1:0-4869 GCF_041587635.1 Pontibacterium sp.
CATCGCCGGCGGGTATCGGCTGGCGATGTTATTGCTTGCGTAAAGGGATATGTGTGAAGGGCTGCGTACGACGGTATCTGTCCCGAGCAGAAACGAATCAGTTCACAACATTAACATTACGAAGAACCTACCCAACGTATCAGCCGTTAACGCAGCTAAGCACTTTTCGCCTCCCCCTCCTAAAGCACACCTGGCAGACTTTTGAAGTCAGACAGTGTTTAAGCGATCACTTCACCCTGCTGTCGCGCCAACGCAAACTTAAGCAACTCTTTTGGCGGCAGCGGCTTGCTATAGTAATAGCCTTGAATCAGGGAGCATTCGTGATCTTGCAGGAATTCAAGCTGCGGTTTGGTTTCTACCCCTTCCGCCAGCACCTGAATACCCAAACTATGACACAGTACGATAATCGCGCGAACGATCGATTCATCGTCCTTGTCTGTGCCAATATCACGAATAAAGCTCTGGTCAATTTTAAGCGTATCAACCGGCAGTTTTTTCAGATAACTCAGTGAGGAGAAACCCGTCCCAAAGTCATCCATTGAAATGGAAATCCCTTTTTCCCGCAGCTTAAACAGTTTCGGTACCAGCAGTTCCGGCTGCTTGATCAAAAAGTTTTCGGTCACCTCAAGATCAAGATAATGCGGGTCCAAACCGCTATCTACCAATGCGCTATCAACAGTACTGAGTAAGTGCTCGTGCATCATCTGCTGGCCCGCCAGATTGACCCCGACACGTACATCGCTAAGTCCCTGAGACTGCCAGTGCTTCATCTGGGAGCACGCCTGGCGTAATACCCACTCACCGATCTCAACAATCAAACCTTGCTCTTCTGCCAACGGGATAAATCGCGCAGGTGAAATCATACCCGCCACAGGATGCTGCCAGCGCAGCAGTGCTTCGACGCCCACCAACTTACCCGATACACTGTCGATCTGAGGCTGATAGTGCAAATGCAGCTCATCCCGATCCAATGCTTTATGCAAGTCATTCACCAGGGAAAAACGTTCATCACGCTGTGTGCCTAAAATCTGGTTATATACACAACAGCAGTTTTTCCCGCCATCTTTTGCATGGAACAACGCCACATCAGCATTTTTAGTCAGGGTCGCAAAGTCATCCCCATGATCGGGATA
This sequence comes from Pontibacterium sp., assembly GCF_041587635.1. Lineage (NCBI taxonomy): Bacteria > Pseudomonadati > Pseudomonadota > Gammaproteobacteria > Oceanospirillales > Oceanospirillaceae > Pontibacterium > Pontibacterium sp. The sequence continues at coordinate 1,134 of NZ_JBFGYC010000308.1, forward strand.
AGTACTGATACCAACACTGAGTGTGGTGTAAATTTCGAAACCATCAATATAGAACGGCTCACGAAATGCCTGCAAAATTGGCTGAGCATAGGACTCAACCTGATTAACATCGGGCAGATCAGTTTTGACGATGACAAATTCATCACTTCCCATACGAGAGAGCATATCGTGCTCACCCGTCAGGTTATTAAGACGCTTCGCCGCTTGATTCAGTAATTCATCGCCGACCCCATGCCCCATCGCATCATTTACATCTTTAAAGCCATCAATATCACAAAACAGTACGGCAATCGGTCGCTGCTTTCTGCTGGCTACACGAATACTGTCTTCCAACTGATTTTTAAAGAGCAAACGATTAGGCAACGAGGTTAAGACATCATGGTTCGCTAGCCAGTAGAGCTGCCGCTCGGCAAACTTGCGTTCAGTGATATCAATACCCACAGTCAGCATCGCGGGCGCATCATCAGATACACTGTTCAGGCGGGAATGCATCCAGGCAATATCGCGGCGCTCTGAGTAACGATCCATAATTTGGGTTTCACCCTGAGCCTGCGCACTATAGCCATTTTCGATACGTTCCAGCTGCTGCTGATGTTCATGCCAACTTTGTTCAGTGTGTCCCAACTCGCTAAATTTCACCGAGCCAAACTGATCTTCTCCGATCCCCAGTAAATTCTGACCACAACTATTGAGGGTCATGACAAAACCCTGTTCATCCTGAGTCAGAATAATCGCCTGCGCCGTATTCAGCAGGTTGTTCACAAAATCACGCTCGCGCTCAAGCGCATCAGAACGATCCTGCAACTTTTGTGTCCGCTCCAGGATTGAAACCTCAAGGCACTCTAACTGCGTGGTCAAACCCAGCGTGCTATCCCTGAGGACATCCAGTTCATCCAGATAGCGACCATTACGTCTTGGAGCCTCCTGCAATTCATCCTTTACTTCGCCATAGGAGCTTTCCGCCAGTTTCGGCAGCAGCCTGGCGATACGAGATAGATAATTCATCGGCCCACGTAAAACCGATAGCTGCAATACCGCAGCCACCAGCAAACCCGCTGCGGCCAACGCAAGACTTGAGAAGAACTTGCGATACATGGCGTGCTTGTCCTGGGTCAGATCTTCGACCAACACCCAAAACGCCACATCATTTTCGATCCCCTCTGGGACTTTTAAGACCACTTCATAGGTACGATCATTGTAATCGACCTGATATACCCCACCACGAGATGAATAGGGGTACTGCGCAACCAACGCCTGCAACACCTGTATATTTAAGCCTTTTTGCGTCAGGTATTTAAAGCTCAGCCCCCATTCAGGCAATTCGCTGCTGGCGGATGGCATACGGAATGCCAAACCAATGTCACGGCCGCGCTGACGGTTAAATGAAAGCACTACATCAATCAACGTACGACCAACAACCATGACCCCCATATTGTCGCCACGGAACTGGATAGGCAGGGCAACATAACGCAGACAATCAATAGAGCAATACATGTTGCGGACAGGTTTTTCAGTGGCAATCACCGTCTCAACAACGGACTTAGGCAAAGCGATCGTCATACCACGCCCTTCAACCAAGCGTGCTTGACCATCGTAGAGATAGATAGAATCAAGAGAACCGTTTAGAGAAAAACGGTCAAAGTTCAGATTGATCGTCTGACTGAGTGCGACTAAAGGATCGCCGTCACCCGCATACTGGTCTATCGCCATAAGCGACAGAATTTCTCCCAGCTCCAGCAGCCGCTGATAGGAAGAAGATACTAAGCCTTCCAGAACAGCCAGATCACGGTCATTCAACCGGTCCCGCTCCATCTGAAACTGCTGCTCTTGTTGAGAAAACGCAACAAAAGAGTAGCTACAGTGGACTACAAAAAGCACCAGCACCAACAACATGAAGGTTTTCCAGCGTAAACTGATAAACCTTTTGGTCTGTTCTGGTTTGGTATTTATCGGGTCGCTCATTCCATTCAGAACCTATAAGTCGCCTGCAAGGCATAGAGATTCCAATCCCTTTGGAGCATATTCTGATCAGGATTATCTTGTTCAGGTAACCACCCAGTACCCCGCACATGGTGCCATTCAGCGCGCAATAGCCACTGACTGGAAGGCTGCCAGCCGATGCCAAAAATCAGATCTTTGGCAAATTGCGTGTGTGCTGGTTTCCCCAAACGAGCTTCCGCCTCAGTTCCATCCCTATCATCTATATCAAGATATAACTCTTCATAACGTATCATCAGGCTCCAGTGAGGATTTACCCTGTACTCTGCCTGCAAATAGCCTGATTCAAACCGATTTTCCGGGTCAGTCGCAAATATACCGTTCAACGTTCCCCAATTTACTTTCTGTCTAGAAAATTCAGCAGTCAGGCTCCAATGTTCCAGATTGTATTGCAACGACAATAGATAAGCATCGATATCAATATGGCCATCGCGGGGTGCAATCATCTGAGTTAACAGAGGCAATGTCGCCAAACTTGGCTCATCTGCATTGAACTCCAGATTAAAGCGCCCCATGGTCAAGCCAAGGCGCCAACGCTGATCGTTGGTATTATAGACTGTTCGCCACATAAAGCCTTTGCCGTCATCTAATGCTCCGGGCCAGTCTTGACTCAGGTACGCGTACTCCACAGAACTTTCGGTATTTGGCTTGCCCAACAGCAGATCCACGTCTACCCACCCATCCGTAAAGTTACGGGTGCCGTACAAGGAGATACCATCTGACGACAACTGCAGGTCCCGGGCGTTATCGAAATACACCGCTTGAGCCAGTAAAATACCCGGCCGGGTAAAAGCGACATCACGGGTTTCATTGTAAAACCCGAACGGGTTCTTAATTCGTCCAATGCGTATACCGCTTCGGCCACGCGTACCTTCATCAAAACGGTAGTCCAAAAGCGCATAGTCAATACGCGGACTTCCATCTTGCACTTTACCCGCACGTCGGGACATCAACTGGCCGGCAAACAACAGATCACCCCGAGCCTGCCAGGCGGCATTTAGCGCCAGTTCGCGAAAATCTGCACTGCCGTCTTCACTCTGACCAAACACATTATTGTGGTCCGAGTGGAAGTACCCTTGGGTCACAAATCCGTTGATATCCCATTCATCAGGCGCACCAGATGCTGATACCGTGTACGGCATCAATCCAATCCCTGCAATCGCGAGGTACTTAGTAAATTTCGAGCTGTTTAACACCTTGCTCATCCTCCAAATCCTTTGAGGTATAACCCACCGCTCCTGTTACAATTCGTAAGCGCTCAAGCATTTCCTGCTCAGTCTGGACAACATGAGGGGACTGGCCTGAACCGGAAAACACGGCTCGGTCCCAAATATTGCGTAGCTGATACGGATATATATGCAGAGAGGATTTTACGAATTGAATATGGTGGGGATTATCATCCGGCAACACAAAAACCTGAACCGGCGTACCATCCGGCCAGCGCAGGGTACGCATCGCAAATACAGACAACATAAACTGTCTGCTGACAGACATCTCAGTAATGCCCGAATTAACTACAACGCCTTCTGCCTGAGCACAGAGACTTGTAAGTAACCCGAACGTTATTAAGACAATGGCACGGAGAATTTTCATGACCAGATCACTTCCGCTGTGTTAGCCGATACATCCATCCTGATGGTTAGTACGAAAGGTACAACCGCCGTATTACAAAAAACCACATATGGATAACTATTAATGAAGTAGTTTAATGCAGATTAAAAGAAATGACTGCTTTCAG
>NZ_JBFGYC010000309.1:0-4869 GCF_041587635.1 Pontibacterium sp.
GCGTCTGGCGGAAGTCGAGCAGAAAGGAACGCAGTTTGCCAATGATGATACCGGTGTAGAGATCGATGATTATCACGGCGAACAGGTCGTTATCAAAGAGAACGTGGTAAACGGTTTGCTCAACATCGAAGGTGTTGAAGGCCTCGCGGCGACCGACATCAACGGTGATCTGATTACATCGTCGCTGGAAGGTAGCCAGCTGGAAAACTTTATCGCACTGGCCTCCGGTATTGTGCAGGATCAGGGTGAAAACTCTGCCTTGGGGCAGGTGAACAATGTGGTCTTTCGTGATCGCAGCGAAAACAACCTGTCAGTGTTTGTCTGGGAAGGGATGGCTTTAGGTGTGGTATCCAGCCGCAAAACCTCAACCCGCATGATTCGACAGCAGGTGAATGACCTGTTGCAGTGGGGGTAAGTGTGCTCAGTATCTTACATGACCTGGAAGCATACAGCGGTGCGCAACACAGTGGTGTGAGCAGTCAGGGTAACCTGATCGCGTCTACTTGTCCGGCGGACTTACAACAGGATCTGGTGCGCAGTCAGCAGGTGGTTAGCCAGCTGTTCAATGGCATTAACGAGTGCGGTCACAGTTACGCCGAACTGCATCTGGAACTGGATCGCCATCTGCTATTGGCCTATCGTCTGTCAGAGGATTGCACATTGCTTATGTTGACCCGCAAAGGTGTCAATATGGCATTGATGGCCACCTCTGTACGGTCGGTTAAAAAGCGTATTCTGGGAGCCCTGACGAAAGCCGCAGAACTGCCATCGTCTGATCTGCAACCGGTCTTCCCGGTGGGTGAGACCGGCTTTATTCAGGCTGGCTCTGCACAGCATCAGGAAGATGCCGCAGCACTGAGTGAACTGATGAATAAGCTCTGTGACAAAATGGTGGATACATTAGGGTCAACCGGTGCGATCAGTTTCTACCGCATCCTCAATGAGTGGAAACGCCAATACGGTATGAACAAATATAAGCTGCCCGCATTGCTCAAGTTGCTGGCGGTTGAATTGGAAGCCGGTGCGCCAAGGGACGCGTTCCTGAAAGAAGCGGTCGTTCTTACCCGCGAACTGGTGCATCGTAGCTAAGGAAGCGGCGAATAAGCCAGAGTCTTTTCGGACGTGTTTGCAGGCCCCCTAGTTCATTTCCCACCTGAATATCTTCTCGGTGTACATCTATGCCGGACTTTTCTTTATTTCTGTCTCCCTGCTTCTTTTCGGGCTTTCTGCTGCATCAGGTGGGCAGTGGACACCTGATCACACCTTGTTCGTCATATTAACGTCACACATCAATGTTTCCATTGCGGTCTTGAATGAATGACTGGCGCAGAGGAAAGCGCCAGTCACGGACCGCTAACGGGATCACTCAGCCTTATGTCAGAACTTAAGCTTATCTTTGCAGGACCTGTGGGTGCGGGTAAAACCACGGCGATCAATGTCCTCAGTGATAAACCCAGTCTGAATACCGATGCTGCCGTTTCCGATGTTACTGCGGCGCGTAAAGCGACCACCACCGTGGCGATGGACTACGGCTCTCTGGCATTAAACGACTCACAGAAAGTTCACCTCTACGGTACCCCCGGTCAGATGCGGTTTCGTTTTATGTGGGACCTGCTGGCCAATGATCTGGCGGCGGATTGTGCGGGACTGGTGCTACTGATCGACAACACCCGGGCCTCGCCTTATCGAGACCTGAAATACTACGTGCAGGAGTTTTCCAACCTGATTACGCGTAAGAAACTGATTGTTGGTGTGACCCGCTCGGATCTGCGCCCTGAACCTCGACAGTCTGAATACGAAGACTGGATAGCGGAATTGGGGTTGCAGGCAGAGATCCGTTTTATCGATGCCCGCAGCAAGGTTGATCTGATCAAGCTACTGCAAGACTTCGTCGGTGAAGAGGCACAGACCGACTGGCAGCTGCTGTTGGACGATGCCGAGCAAGCGCCGGAGCGCAGTGTCACCGTTTCCCCCACACCTGAGTTACCGGTCAGTGATTACCTCGGAGAGAACATTGTCATGAAAGATTCCATTGTGGATGACGTACTAAACATCAAAGGCGTCGAGGGGGCTGCGTTGGCGACTGAGATGGGCGATATCGTGACCTCATCGCTGGATGATACGGAGCTGGATGATTTTATCGGCTTTATGGCAGGCATGGTGCCGGTGTTCGAGCAGGTATCCGATCTTGGGCGGGTGCGGAGCGTGGTGCTGAAGAGTGAGCGCAATGACAACGTCTCAGTGTATGTAGAGGAGGAGCAGGTGCTGGGGGTTGTGTCCTCCAACCGTGCCTCCGTGCGGATTCTGCGTCAGCAACTTGATGATCTGTTGCAGTGGGGTTAAAGGCATGCAATCCATTCTGAAAGACCTGGAAATGCTGGGTGGCGTTCAACACGGGTGTGTTATCCATCAGGAAGTGGTTAAAGCCTCAACCTTTCCCTCGATTCTCAATGAAAACCTGACCGGTGTGGCCAAGGTGATGACCCAGATTTTTATGGGTGTTGAAGGCATACAGCGAGACCACCGCGAACTGCATATCGAGCTGGAAGAGAATCTGCTGATTGGATACTGGCTGGAAAATGGCGCCGTACTGGCGTTGATGGCAGATAAGAATATCAATCTGGCGCTGATCAAAACCGCCGTGCGTTCTGCAACCGCCAAATTATTAGACGCTTTAAGCGACAGTGTCTCCGAACCTACGCCACCTCCGACCGTCGTTGAGCTGGCATCTCCCGCAGAACCACCGGAAGCGCAAGCGGATAACGCACCGATGGCCGTTGCCGAGGAGTTACCGGCAGACGTGCTGAACGTGCACATGGAGAAACTCAAGTTGCTGCTGGCTGAGCAGATAGGTCCGGCGGCACGGGTTGTATTTGGCCGCGCGCAAAACAGCTGGCAAGCCGCCGGTGAACCGTTAACCGATCTGTGTGGGCGGCTGGCTGAATTTATCGACAACGAAGACAAACGGGCGGAGTTTATCCGTCGTGCCACTACATCACTGCCCAAAGGATAGAACGGAGAAACGCGGTGAAAACGATTAAGTCCAAAGTTGAGCGCGCCCTGATTCTGGTCGCTTTGCTACCCGTACTGATTTTGGCGGGTTACGTTTACTACTCCACCACCGACGCCCTTAAAAGCGCGAGTGTTAGCAACCTGGAACGTCAGGTACAGCTGCTGTCAGGATCCGCATTTGGGGTGCTGAAGCATGTACCGGGTGATCTGAGTTATCTGCGTGATTCTGCATCGATGTTCCAATACGGTCGCGCCCTGGTCATCAAGGATCAGAAAATTCTGGATGTGAACGGTCGTAGCTTATCTCGTGATTTCCTGAGTTTGGCAAAAAACCGACGTATCTATAACCAGCTGCGTTTTGTCGGTGCCGATGGCAACGAACTGATTCGTATTGAACACAACGAAGACGAAGGTTTCAGTCGGGTTTTACAACCTGAGCAGTTGCGTGACAAAAGCAGCAGTTTGTATTTCCGTGAAGCCGCTAAGCTGGAGTTTGGGCAGGTCTACATCTCGCCGATTGATCTGAACCGTGAAGATGGTGAACTGGAAGACCCGGTACGCCCGACCATCCGCTTTGCAACGCCGGTGTTTGCTGTGGGTAATCGTCTGGTTGGGGTATTGATTCTGAACGTGGATGCATCAGCCTTCCTGAATCAGATCAAAGAGGCCTCTACTGACGGTGGTATTCAATTTACGCTGGTGGATGATCACGGTTATTACCTGGCTAACAGTGATACCGGTCTTGAATGGGGCAGTGCACGCGACTTGAATCACGGTAAGTCGATGCCAACTGAGCGGCCTATGCTGTCGCGTGAAGTGCTGGCGGCTGACGGGGTTGTACAGATAGATCTGTTGGATGATCTGGTTGCCACCACACCTTTGTTTGCAGACGAAAGTCATCAGCATCAGATGGGTCGATTGGTCGCAATTGCGCCGAAGTCGGTTGTCTTGAAGCTGTTGGATAACTTTGTCATTGCACTGGCAGTGTTCGTTGTACTCGCGGTGGTGATGGCCTTCGTGATCGCAAAAATGCTCTCCAGTTCGCTGACCAATCCGCTGATCTACCTGACACAGGCGGCGGATCGTCTCAGTAAAGGTGAGGTTGATACCGCCATTACTATTCACTCGAATGACGAAGTGCAGCGTCTGGCAGAAGCGTTTGAACGTCTGCGTGAGTCGGTGAAGATTTTGATGAAACTAGGCTAAATTGCCGGTTGAAACCTGTCTATACAAAGGCCGCATGAGCGGCCTTTTGTGTGGTAACGGAATGGCATCGGCTAGTTACAGGGATCTGTAGTTAAGCATGAATTTATAGTGTAAGTACCAACTTACCTCGAACATGACCTTCAGCACTGAGTCGAAACGCTTCGGCTGCCTGATCCAGTGGATAGCTTTTCGCTAGGCAGATACGTAAATCACCCTGATCATAAAGGCGGGCGATCTCTGCCAATTGCTGTGCGCTGGCTTCGGCACGGATTGGCAGTACGCTTAAGTTGCGTGCTTCGCCCGCAGCGATGACCGCATCCTTAGTGACGGAGGGTAAGGTCACCATCGTGCCGCCGGGTTTCAAGCAGGAAAGCGCTTCAATACCCGTTTCACCGCCCACGGCATCAATGATCAGATCGATGTTATTGACGGCGTCTGTCAGGTTTGTGCTCTGATAGTCGAACAGTTTTTTGGCACCTAAGCTACGCAGAAAACTGTGATTTCGCCCCGAGGCCGTACCATACACGTCGGCCCCGGCCCATTTTGCGAGTTGCACGGCCAGATGACCGACACCGCCAGCTGCACCTAAGATCAGTACCCGTTGCCCGGCCTGAAGTCCCCCTTTGTCAAAGAGTGCCTGCCAGGCGGTCA
>NZ_JBFGYC010000310.1:0-4842 GCF_041587635.1 Pontibacterium sp.
CAACCGCCTTATCAATTGAGCTACCGTATCCTACCGACAAACTGGACTTACTGGATGAAGATTCAGGTGAAAAAAGGCTCGCCACCTGATCAAAGTTGTTGTCGATGGCATCTTTAAATTCGTCTTCGATAATCTCTATTGTGCCATCCAATTCAGTGCGGATACCGATGTTGCTCAACGCAGAAAATCCACTGTCGATACCAGGCACCATCGAGTTCATCATCTGGCGTATCTGGGACAGCATATTCTTGGCACTGCCATCCTTTGACAGCCCGCCCACGGTCACCTCTTCACTCTCTGCATCCGTCGAGGTACCTGTGAGGTTTTTCAGGGTTTCATAGAGCGAGTTATACGCCTCGACAAAATCACGCACCGCTTGCTCACCGGTGGAGCTGTCTTCACTGATAGAGAAGGTGATCTTGTCACCGGCACTGGCTTTGTTCACACTGAAAGACAAGCCCGGTATAACATCGTCGATGTTATTGCTTTCACGCGAGACATCCAGCCCGTTAATCTGAAGGGTCGCGTCGGCTGCAGCCTGAGTTTGTATCAACTGACTGTCGACCCCATCCTCAAACGCAAACTGCGCATGATCAGGCGCTGTAATTTGAATCGCATTTTTAGCGCCGGACGGCGCCGTTAACAACATCTGCGACTGCCCATCTGTCTGAATAATCGACGCCTGCAGGTCAACATCCGCTTCATTAATTTTTCTGACGAGGTCCTGCAGCGAGTCATCATCATCCAGACTGATGGTGAGGGCATCTTTATCAGCATTTTGGGCAAAACCAGAGGGTCTGCCTAACGCCGGATCAGCCGGTGCGGTATAACTGTCCCATTCACCAAAACGGAAGGTTATATCACCAGCACCCAACGCTGCACCCGTATCGCTAATTGCCGCAGTTGCAAGACTCTGAGACTGAGCGACCCCCAACACTTCGATCTGGTAAGCTCCCACTTGGGCGTTCGCCTCTAGCTTATCAGGTGTAATGACATCGGAATCGGGGAAGGAGACGGAACGGGCATTAAACGTATCCGCTTCAGACAGCGGCTTAAGCACACCCTGAAATTCACTCAGGCTGCTTTTTAATACACCGTAGGCGGAGATCTGAGCTTCCAGCTTCTCCTGGCGGGAATCTAAACGGCCCTCTAACGGGGCTTTTTCAACGGCTACCAAGCCATCAACCAGGCCACTCACATCAATCCCTGAACCTGCGCCCAACGAGCTGATGATATTGTTACCCATAACTAAAACTCCCGATTAACTGAACACACTTAGAAACGATTATAAGGGGCTAAGCACGATCGTTGAAGATAACACCTAAGACACCCTCAAGGTTTTTGGCGAATTTCAATGCCTCTTCATTCGGAATCTGTCGGATTACTTCGTTGGTTTTAACATCCATCACCTTAACGATGACTTCATCTTGCTCTTTATCCACACTGAACGCCAGAGAGCGCTGCCCATCCTTCATCAGCTCATTCAGGCGATCAATCGCATCCTGCAGCTGTTCAGCTGAAATATCTTCTGTTTCCTGAATCGATGCTTTAGCACGTGCTTCCGATTCAGCCACTTGTTTGGCCTGCTGAGCCTGATCAGGTTGTTGAACCTGACCCGCTTGTTGAGCTTGCCCTAGTTGTTGCTGGGTTGTTTGCGGAACTGAGGAGGCTGCAACGGTTGCAGCGTTCATGGACTCGATAGCCATCCCTAACCTCCTAATTGAATATGGAAAACTGCCCTACGCAGAAAGTAGGGCAGTTTTAGTCATACTACGGAGCTTACTGAAGCAGTGACAGTACAGACTGAGGCGCAGCATTGGCCTGCGCCAACATCGCAGTACCGGCCTGCTGCAGTACCTGAGCACGACTCAGATTAGCAGATTCTGCCGCAAAGTCCGCATCTTCGATACGGGAACGCGCCGCCGAAGTATTTTCAACCACATTGGACAAGTTGTTCACGGTGAAGTCCAGACGGTTACTCACCGCACCCATCTCACTTCGCACATCGTTCACCTGTTCCAGGGCATTATCGATCGCATCAATTGCTTTCTGCGCACCTTCGGCGGTGGAGATATCCACGTCTTTCAGGAACTGACCACTAGACGCGCCCCCAAAGTCACCCACCTTCAGACCTAACCCTTCAACACCGGCCTTGCCGTTGGAGCTGCCATCCACACTGATAGTGCTCGCAGAACTCAGACTCACGGATGAGTAGGTGGTGGCCGCGACTTCAGCAGCAGTATCACCCGCTCCCCCTGCGGTAATATCCGCCTCACCGATCGCTGCACCGCTAAGACCAAAGTTAGTACCAGTGATACCGCCGCCGCCACCGGCATTCGCTGCGTTGGTATCAATCGCCGCTACGATGTTACGGCCATCAGCCGCAGTCAGCGTGAGGGTTTTACCGTTATCTTCTGCGACAACCCCGGTCTGCCCAGATACGGCATTGATTTGGTCAACTGCATGGCTACGGTTATCTTCCGCTGTACCCTGCACCGTCAGATTGATCGCCACGCCATTCAGGTGCAGCGTTCCGGTTTCAGCCGCAGTACCGTTGGTTGCAGTGGTAGTACCAACCACTTCGGTGGCATTCGCCGTTGCAGTCACACCGGTCTCGGCAGTAGCGTCATTGATTGCCGCAGCAATTGCGATACCACTGGCTTCCTTGCTGCTTGAGATAGCACCGTCATAAGACGCAGTATCATCAGATGCTTTGGCCTCACGAATAGAGGTACCGTTCACCACCAGATCACCCGCATCCAGGTTATCGTAGTTCACTGCACCCGCAACGGTTGCTGTCGAACCCTGTGTAGTGGTCACCGTCAGGCCGTTTGTGGTTTCAGCATCTACAACAATATCAGCTATAGCTCCCGCAGCGGTTGCGGTGAACTGTACGGTGTTACCAGCTGCAGCTGCAGATGTAAAGTTCGCCGAGGTCTGGCCCGAAAAAGTACCTGTGGCTAAATCTGCTGGGGTCGAGTTTGTCGCCAAGTTCGCAAAGGCGCCTGCAACCTCATTGGCCGATGTCGCCCCGGTAGAGGTATAAGTCAAACCATCTACAGTCACACTCTCACCGGCGGCCAACGCACTAAATGTCATCGTAGACTGTTCTATTGCTTCGGTCACACCAGCAATAGTCTCAGTGGGTGTAACCGCCGCAACGGTATCAGCATTACCATCACCATCCGCATACACAAAGTCACCCGCAACAACCGTAGTTGCACCGGTAGCCGTTGCCGTCCATGTTAGGGTACCAGCACCGTCATTAGCATCCAGGGTCCAATTCCCGTCGGCTGTAGTGCTTCCGATACCGATCTGAGCCGCAAGCGCATCAGCCACCTGTGTCGCTGTATAGACGCCTGCAGATAAAGTCAGTGCTTCACCGTCAAAGGTAAGTGTTGAATCCGCGCCTGCTACAGTGATACCACCCATTAGAGAGGTAAACTCTTCAGCCACACCGGTAACACCCTGAGTAACACCACCCACTGACGGTGCACCTGCCGCCACTGCATTAGTCGATGCGGTCAGATCCAGATCCGATACATTACTGTTAGCGGTAGAGCTGGTAAAGGTTACTTCACTGCCTGAGTTAGCGCCGGTACTGAAGCCTGTGAGGGTTCCGCTGAATTGACCACCAGGGGTGGCAGTATCAACCAGTGAGGAAAATTGAAATGCAACCGCAGCAGCATTATCACCAGCGGCCGAGGTGTAGGTCAGCCCACCAACGGATACAGACTCACCCGCTGCCAGATCCGTAAATGAAACAACGGAACTCTCTGTCGCATCAACCGCTGCCGCTAGAGAACCCGCCGCCACCTGCGAGGTGGACGTCACCGTTGCGATACCCGCACTGTAGGTACCCGCACTTAGACCCGCATTGGACAGATCGCCACCTCCAGTCCCGTTACCGCCGGAGACTTCAATGGTATCCGTGCCCGCATTAGCGACCAGCGTATAACCACCGGAGTAGGTATCTGTTGCAGCAATACCGGTACCCGTATTGGTGACACCGCTGAACGACACTTCAATATTACGACCGTCCGCAGCGCTCAGGGTAATACCCAGCGAGTCTTCACCGCTATCCGTTGCAGTGATACCGGTTTCAGCCGATTTCTGGTTAATCGTCTCCACTAACGCGGCACGGGTTGCGGTGGTATCTGTACTGGTTGTCGCACTGAATGCAGTACCATTAATGGTCACCGTACCGCTTGCCGCCGCACCGGTCATTGCGCTACCCGCGACCTCATTCTCATCAACAACAGCACTCACACCAGACTGATCTGCAACGGCATTAATGGCCGCCGCTTTTGCAATCGAGCTGGTCGCTGCTTCAGATGTTGACGCAGTGTCATCCGCGGCCTTAGATGCACCAACAGCAACACCATTGATCACTAAGTCACCGTTTGCTAACGCCTGATCAGTACCGGTAGCACTCACACCACCATCGGCCGAAACACCCAGCGCGGACGTTGATATTTCTCCCATCTTCATTTCGATGTTCTGACCAGAATCAGCACCCACCTGAAGGTTGACACTTTCCTGACTGCCATCAAGCAACTTCAGACCGTTAAACGTGGTGTTGTCAGAGATACGATCCAGCTCTGCTTTCAGCTGCTGCACCTCGGCATTCATGGTGCCACGGTTACCGTCCTGATAAGTACCGTTGGCAGACTGTACAGACAGCTCACGCATACGCTGCAGGATGTTGGTGGATTCATCCAATGCACCTTCAGCGGTCTGGATCATAGAGACGCCGTCGTTGGCGTTTCGCACCGCCTGATTCAGGCCATTGATCTGAGAAGTCATGCGATTTGAGATGGACAGACCGGCTGCGTCATAAGC
>NZ_JBFGYC010000311.1:0-4810 GCF_041587635.1 Pontibacterium sp.
CAATATCACCGGCGCTCAGACCGGTAAGAATCTCAATCCCATTAGAGGTGATTTTGCCGACCTCCACATCTGCACGACTGACACGCATAGTATCGGGCGCCACTATCCAGATCTGACGGAATTGACTGTCAGCAGGTGTATCTTCAGCTGAAAATACCGCTTCAACCGGCAGGACAAACCGCAGACTTTCCAGTTCAAATACACGCGTCAGATCAAACTGAACAGATGCAGTCATGCCTGGGAAGACCTCCAACGCTTTTGGCTGTTTCATACTGAGGGTCACAGAATAGGAACCCGTTTTTGGGTCCGCCTCAGCAGTACGCTCGCGATACTCGGCTTTAAAGCTTCTATCAGGCAAGGCATCAAAGAAAATATCAGCCCGCTGATCACGTGCATCAGGTTTAGTTGGCAGGGCTACAATCCACTCAGGCACCTGAAACTCGATATCGATCTGGTCCCCAGACTGAATGACGATGACCGGCTCTTTGGCCTGAATATTTTGGTAGTTTTCGACCAAACGGTGTGACACGGTTCCGTCGTAAGGCGCGCGCAGTTCAGTGTATTTCACATCCAGCTCAGCACGTTTCAGCGCGGCTCGCGCAACATCCAGCTCAGCACGTTTTTCGTCATACAGCGATGCCGACACCAGCTTACGCTTTAACATCTTATCGAAACGATCATACTGGGCTTTGGCGAGGCGATACTGGGCACGACGCTGATCCAGCACCACCTTATAATCGGCCGGATCCAGCCGCGCCAGCAATTGACCTTTCTGTACGGGCTGCCCTTCCTGCGCAACCAGTTCGGTTAACTCCCCGGGAATACGAAAAGCCAGCTCGGTTCGCGATGTCGCTTTTACTTCTGCGGGGAAAGTCCGGATCTGTTGCGCCAGAGGATTTTCAATCGTCAGCAACTTAGCCGGTCGTACAATCTCTGTATCAACCCCAACCTCATTGGCCTGCGCCACCCCAAAGAGCGTTACGCTGGATAACACCAGCAATAGTTTTTGCCAAAGCGCCACGGATTCAACCTCGCTAACAGAGTCTGTAATTCACCTTAGCTTACCGGGCGATTCACACAGTAAGAATATAGCCTCCTCTATAGCTGATATGCACAAAACACATATCACAACCACGCACATTCAACTTAATTGATAACATATTATGGCTGGCACGTTGGATTTTGCGGCTTACACCGGCGTAAGGAGCATCATATGGATCAGATCTCGTTTAATGCCATTACCCTAAGAACCGATATCTACCGCTCAAGGTACGCTGCTTAGGGAAGCGATTTTCGCCAGGCAACCAGCATGGCTGCAATCGCTGCCTTGATCTCGAATTGCTCTGAAAACCAGAGTCGTTTCGGACTTATTCGTAGGTTCCGTAGTGGACTTTCTTAAAGAGAAGCGGACTGAACAGCCGATGTTTACAATCAAAAGATAGGAGCCAGCTTTCTTCTCCGGTTAGAGCCAAAGCTAACTTAAGTCAGCTAGCTTGATAATCGTCAACGCTGCTCCGAGCGGATAACGCTAGCCTGCCCTACTTCTGTTCATCACAACACTCACAGGCATCGCTATGGATCTGACCCGTTACGTAAACACCTTCGGTAAGGCAATGCGTGCCAAATACGGCCAGAAAGTACATAAAGTATCGATCAATGCCGCGTTTACCTGCCCGAACCGGGACGCCAGCAAAGGTATCGGAGGCTGCACGTTCTGCAACAACGCATCGTTCAACATCAACGCGCAACAGGCGCCGAGCATTGAACAACAGCTTTGCGAAGGAAAATCGGTTGTGGGTCAGAAAAAGAACGCGGAAAAGTTCATCGCCTATTTTCAGGCATACACCAGCACCTACGCTGATGTGAACGTTCTCGAACAACGCTATCAAACCGCACTGAACACACCGGACGTGATTGGCTTATCGGTTGGCACCCGACCCGACTGCGTACCGGATGCCGTACTTAAACTGCTGGCGGAGTATCAGCAACAAGGTCACGAAGTCTGGCTGGAGCTCGGTCTTCAGTCAGCAAACGATGATGTGCTGAGGCAGGTCAATCGAGGACATGATGTAGCATGTTATAAAGACGCCATCAGACGCGCCAAAGCCTACGACTTACAAGTGTGTACGCACCTTATTGTCGGCCTGCCCGGCGAATCACTTGAAGCAAGTATCGATGCTGCATCAATGGTGACTGACCTGGGGACCGATGGGCTGAAGATACATCCACTGCATGTTGTAAAAGGCACGCAGATGGCACGGCAGATCAAGCAAGGCACTATCCCTAATCTGAGCCAAAGCCAATACGTTGACATCGTTACACGGATCATAAGACAAGCTCCGAGCGAGCAGACCTTCCACCGTTTAACAGGCACCGCAAATAAAGACCTGCTGTTAGCGCCAGACTGGTGCGTGCGTAAGTGGTCTGTGCTGAACGCGATCTATGATGAACTGGCCGCCTGATCTTTATATTGCGGTATTAACCTGACAGAGACCGATCCGGAAGTAATGAGCATTAAACGCCCAAACCCAAGCAGACGCTACGCGAATACAGAACCCGATACGCTGGTTTACCAGATTGATGACCGACTGTACGTCAACCTGACGGATCGCTGTACCTTGGCCTGCACCTTCTGCCCCAAACACAACGGCTGTACGGAAGTAAAAGGTCATGAGCTCTACCTGTCTGAACGCCCGGATGTCGAAGAGATCATTCGTCTGATTGATGATCCAACCCGCTATGCTGAAATCGTTTTCTGCGGCTACGGCGAACCCACTCTGCGACTGAAAGATCTACTCAAGATTGCACGCACAGTTAAAGCGAAAGGGGGGCGCACCCGTATTAACACGGACGGGCTCGCCAATCGGTTCCATAAACGCGACGTCACTGCTGATATGGCGGAATGTATCGATGCGCTCTCTATCTCACTCAATGCGCAGGACGAAGCCACGTACAACCTGCACTGCGAACCCAGCATGAAAGGCTCCCACGCCGAGGTGCTGGCATTTATCGCTGCCGCCGCCAAAGTCATCCCTGATGTCTCGGCAACCGCCATCGACGGTCTTGAAGGGGTTGATGTGGAGCGTTGTGCACAACTGACAGAGGCACGTGGTGCAAAATTCCGCGCGCGTTATCTGGATCTGGTTGGTTAAAACTGCGCTTCAGCACCTACACTTATATGATCGTTTGAGTTCCATGCTCTGTGAAAATAATCATATACAGGAGTGCTGATGATGTCTGAGCAACATTGGATTTTAACGGCCCATTGCCCCAGTCAGCTGGGCACTGTTGACGCAGTGACCGGCTTACTCTATCAACAAGGCCAGTACATCACTGACCTGCAATCGTTCGATGACCGTCTGCATCAGCACTTTTTTATCCGTGCACAATTCCGACCGGAAGATGAATTTGATGAACAGGTGTTTCGTGATGCCTTTCAAGCAAGGGCCGAGAAGTTTGGTATGGAGTGGACGCTCAGCCCAAGCGCATTGAAATACAAAGTCGTGATCATGGTTTCAAAATTTGATCACTGCCTCAACGACCTGCTGTATCGCTACCGCACCGGCCAGCTCCCAATTGAGATCCCCGCGATTATCTCCAACCACCCGGACCTGAAAGCACTGGCGGACTGGCACAACATCCCCTATTACCACCTGCCGATTACCGCGGAAACTAAAGCCCAGCAAGAAGCGGATGTATGGAAGATCATCTGTGACAGTCAGGCCGACCTGGTCGTGCTCGCCCGCTACATGCAAGTATTGTCTGAGGATATGTGTGCCAAGCTATCGGGACGGGCGATCAATATTCATCACTCCTTGCTTCCGGGTTTTAAAGGTGCACGCCCTTACCATCAAGCCTATGAGAAAGGGGTAAAGCTGGTCGGTGCCACTGCACACTATGTGAATACCGATCTGGACGAAGGCCCGATTATCACGCAGGGCATAGAGCCCGTCGATCATACCTATTACCCGGAAGACCTGACCGCCAAAGGACGTGATATAGAGTGTGTCACCCTCGCCCGAGCCGTGCGCTATCACATAGAACGGCGCCTGTTCCTGCACAGCAAACGCTGCATTGTATTTGCAGATTCACAGTAAAAACACTGCGTCCAGAAGCCTCTAGTCACTGACCAGAGGCTGCTCACCTTTTGGGTCGGGAAAGTGGGTGCGACTGCCATTTGCACCCAACACACTGATGGAGGTCGGTTGACCTTCCGGTCCTAAATAGACCAACCCCAGTCCACTGCCATTGTGCAGATGATTGGGCTCTTCTGTCGGACGTCGGGCTTTGATACGCATATGACGACGCTTAGTGAACCAGTTCAGCGGGGATCGACTGCCGTACAACATACGGTTAATCCGATCCAGCCACGGTAACAACTTCTGCGGGAACTCGTTTTTCATGCCACTACAGGTAATCTGCCAGATGCTCGGGCTATTCTTCCGATGACGGACAACGACATCGTAAACAAACGAGTAATGCACATCACCGGAGAGGATCACAAAATTCTGCGGTGTTTTAGGGTGACGAATAATATTCAGCAAAGTACTGGCGGAGCCCGGATGCGCCATCCAGTTTTCCGCATCCACCGTCAACGCGTGGCCAAAATAGGTAAATACACGCTGGATGGTTTCTATCAGTTTTACACCAAAAATTGGTGCGGGTGATACGATGACGACGGCCGATTCGTCAATCAACTCCTGCTGCAGTTCAGACATTGTCTCCCAATCCATCAACCCGGACGGTTTGGACAAGCTATTCTCCGACCACCAACGATGGGTGCGGGTGTCCAACACCACCAACTTTGGAG
>NZ_JBFGYC010000312.1:0-4795 GCF_041587635.1 Pontibacterium sp.
CTGGTCAATATCAAGAATCATGACCTCAACTTCGTCGCCAATCTGTACTACTTTGGATGGATGAACGTTTTTATTGGTCCAGTCCATTTCGGAAACATGTACTAAACCTTCGATACCGGATTCGATTTCGGCGAAACAACCATAATCAGTAAGATTGGTAATTCGCGCAACAACCCGGCTGCCAACGGAGCACGTTTTCTGAAGTTTGGTCCAGGGGTCATCGGCAAGTTGTTT
This sequence comes from Pontibacterium sp., assembly GCF_041587635.1. Lineage (NCBI taxonomy): Bacteria > Pseudomonadati > Pseudomonadota > Gammaproteobacteria > Oceanospirillales > Oceanospirillaceae > Pontibacterium > Pontibacterium sp. The sequence goes on from NZ_JBFGYC010000312.1 coordinate 235, forward strand.
CAGGCCAAGAGATACACGGCTCCGTTCCCGATCAAAGCGCAGTACCTTAACATTGATCTCTTCGCCGATCGTCAGCACTTCGCTTGGATGTTTTACGCGTTTCCAGGCGATATCTGTGATATGCAGAAGGCCGTCTACACCACCCAGATCGATGAATGCACCGTAGTCGGTCAGGTTTTTCACTATACCTTTGACGACACTGCCTTCTTCTAGCTGCTCAAGTAATTTTTCACGTTCGATATTGTAAGCGGCTTCCAGGACTGCACGACGGGAAACGACAATGTTGTTCCGCTTGGCATCAAGTTTAACTAACTTAAACTCAAGATCCTGACCGGCTTCAAGATGGGCTGTATCACGCGTTGGACGGACATCAACCAATGATCCAGGCAGGAAAGCCTGAATGGTATTTATACTAACTGTAAAACCACCGCGCACCTTGCCGGTGATCGGTCCGGTCACAATCTGATCCTGCTCAAACGCTTTCTCAAGCTCTTTCCAGGCTTCTGCGCGTTTAGCTTTTTCGCGGGACAGGACGGTTGATCCAAAACCATCCTCCACCGCTTCCAGTGCTACCTGAACTTCATCACCTTCAATGATCGTCAGCTCGCCCTGATCGTTCAAAAACTGCGCCTTAGGGATAACGCCTTCAGATTTGAGACCCGCGTTTACAACCACGAAATCACTATCGATAGCGACAACCACGCCGGTCACGATAGAACCGGGAGCCATATCCAGATCCTGTAGGCTCTCCTCGAAAAGTTCTGCAAAACTTTCGTTCATAGCTGTACGATCCTCACTATCTCATCAGGGTTAACGGAGCCCTTTGTGTCGCACCTCTTCCATTACCGCTGCGAGTACTTCATCGATCGTAAGCTTGGTCGAATCGAGCACAATAGCGTCTTGAGCTGGCTTTAGAGGTGCTACAGCACGGTTCATATCACGCGCATCTCGGGCTTTTATATCCTCTAATATAGCTTGAAGACTAGCACCCAGTCCCTTGTTAATCAACTGGTTATAGCGACGGTCGGCGCGCTCCTCTGCACTGGCATCAAGGTAAATTTTCAACGGAGCATCTGGGAAAACAACGGTTCCCATATCTCGTCCGTCGGCAATCAAACCCGGCTCAGTAGCAAACGCCCGCTGACGATTCAACAAGGCTTCACGCACATCAGGAATCGCTGCAACAACCGATGCATCCCCTCCGACCTTTTCCGTACGGATCGTATCGGTCACTTCCTCACCTTCAAGGACGATACGGATACCATCAGAACCTTCAACCGCATTAAACTGAACATCTAAGTGCTCCGCCAATACTGTTAATGCCTCGGTATCATCCAACTCCACACCGTGATGATCAGCCGCCAGTGCGACTAATCGATACAGCGCACCACTGTCCAGCAAATTCCAGCCAAGTTCTTGCGCCAGCAGCTGACACAGTGTGCCTTTGCCTGATCCGCTAGGGCCATCTACCGTGATGACACCAGCTTGTTCGTGTACAGAGGACATCAGCTGTCTCCCTCATTGACGTTCAAACCGACTTCCTGAGCAAGGTCTACAAATGTAGGGAATGATGTCGCCACATTCGCGCAGTCATTGATTTTAATCTCACCACTGGAACGCAGTGCTGCGATGCTGAAGGACATTGCAATACGGTGATCGCCATGGGCAAACACCTCACCACCGTGCAGCTGACCACCTCGAATGATCGCGCCATCCGGCGTGCCTTCGATATCAGCGCCCAGTGCTTTCAGTCCATCAACCATCACCTGAATACGGTCACTTTCTTTGACCCGCAACTCTTCAGCACCGCTCACAACGGTTTCACCTTCAGCGCAGCAAGCCGCGATAAACAGTGCAGGGAACTCATCAATGGCGAGCGGCACCTGGTCTTCAGGAACCTGAATACCTTTCAACGGCGCATAACGGATATGGATATCAGCAACCGGCTCACCGCCCACCTCACGCTCGTTCATCAGCTCCAGATTTGCGCCCATCAGTTTCAGGATATTTAACACGCCCACTCGGGTTGGGTTAATGCCCACATGCTCCAGCGTCAGATCAGATCCTGGCGTGATTGCCGCAGCGACCAAGAAGAACGTGGCAGAAGAAATATCTGCAGGCACGTCAATTTGGGTGGCGGTCAGTGTGCCACCACTGGTCACGGATACTTCACTACCGTTCTGTTCAACAGCATAACCAAAGCCTTGCAACATACGCTCTGTATGGTCGCGAGTCGGCGCGGGTTCAGTCACGGACGTGACACCGTCTGCATACAGTCCTGCCAGCATCAGGCAGGACTTTACCTGTGCACTCGCCATCGGCATTTCGTAGCTGATCGCTTTGAGGTCACTACCACCTTTAATTTTCAGCGGCGGGCGCCCCCCCTCTCCACTTTCGATCTGAGCGCCCATCAAGCGCAGTGGTTTTGCCACGCGCTCCATCGGTCGCTTACTCAGTGACTCATCGCCACTCAATTCAGTATCAAACTGCTGAGCCGCCAGCAAACCAGACAACAGACGAATGGTTGTACCCGAGTTACCTACATAAATAGGTCCCGGAGGGGCCTGCAATCCGTTCAGACCAACACCATGGATACGAACCTTACCTTGATTAGGGCCTTCGATCACAACCCCCATATCGCGGAAAGCCTGAAGGGTTGCCAATGCATCTTCACCTTCTAGGAAACCACTCACCTCCGTAATACCGTCAGCCAGAGAACCCAGCATGATGGAGCGATGAGAAATAGATTTGTCGCCCGGTACTCGGATGGTACCGGTAACAGAGCCGCCTGGTTGTGCACGGAAAATTACATTTGAACTATTCATAGTTTGAGATGATGCAGTATCTGAAAGAATTCGGGAAAAATGTTCACGGGCAGCCTGAGCACGGGTGAATGTGCCTAGCATCATATCACCGTTGCCCTGTTCGATTGCGCTGCGCAACCGGGCCAGCCCTGCTGTAAATCGGTCCAACTGCCTCAGCAGCGGATCTTTGTTTGCCAAACAGACATCGTGCCACATGGTTGGGTCACTGCCGGCAATGCGGGTAAAATCACGAAAACCACCCGCTGCGTAACGAAAGATATCCAGGTTTTCCTCTTCCCGTGCCAGCGTATCAACCAAAGAAAACGCCAGAATATGGGGAAGGTGGCTTGTCGCCGCCAACACTTCGTCGTGCCGGGCCACATCCATCATCAATACTTCTGCTCCCGTAAAGCGCCACATCTCTTCAACACGGGCTGTTGCCTCGTCAGCAGAGTCTGGCAGGGGCGTCAGTATGACTTTATAACCGTTAAAAAGCTGTGAATCTGCTGCAGCCACACCACTTTTTTCTGACCCGGCAATCGGATGTCCGGGGACAAAACCTACGGGCAAACGTCCAAAGACACGCTCTGCGGCTTCAACCACATTACCTTTAGTGCTACCGACATCCGTTAAAATTGTTGAAGGTGTCAGGAAAGGCTTGATCTGTTCCAGCACGGCTTCGGTTGCCTTAACCGGAACAGCCAGCACCACCAGATCGGCACTGGAGACTTCTTCCGCCAAGTTTTCTGCCATCGAATCGATCACACCCAGACGCAGGCCTTCTTGCATCTCACGCTGATCGCGATCAAAACCGACCACATTCGCACAGGCGCGTTGCTCGCGCAGCGATTTAGCCAGAGAACCGCCGATCAACCCAAGTCCAATAACCAGTACTTTATTCAACCAATGACTCACGCAGATAACACCTTAGCCAGAGCATCCAGACAACGCTGATTCTCTTCCGGCAGACCGATACTGATTCGCAAATGATTAGGCATTCCGTAATTAGCTACTGGTCTCACAATCACCCCTTGATGCAACAACGCCTGATAATACTCTGCCGCATCTTGCTTCATATCCACCGTCAGGAAATTACCCGCTGAAGGAATCCATTCAAGCTGGAGCGCCGCTAAGCCACTCTCCAGCTGAGCCATCCCCGCGGTGTTCAACTGCACGGATCGTTCCAGATATTCCTGATCAGACAGCGCGGCCACCGCAGCACTCAGCGCAATGGTGTTGACGTTAAATGGCTGGCGGATGCGATTCAGCAGATCAGTGATCGCTTCATTCGCCACCGCAAACCCGACGCGTAACGCGGCCAGACCATACGCTTTGGAAAAAGTACGGGTAACCACCAGGTTCGGATACTGCGCCTGCAGTTGCAAGCCATTTGGAAAGTCATCCAGCGCGACATATTCGGTATACGCTTCATCCAGCACAACCACGACGTGTGCAGGTACTTTCGCCAGAAAGGTCTGCAGCTCACTGTCGGTCAACCAGGTACCGGTAGGGTTGTTCGGGTTTGCAATAAAGATCATCCGGGTACGATCAGTAATCGCATCCGCCATCGCATCCAGATCATGCCCCCAGTTTTTTGCGGGCGTGACGACCGCTTTAGCCGCCAGGGCTTGTGTAACCAGCGCATACACCACGAAGCTATATTCGGAATAAATAACTTCATCACCGGGCTGGATAAACGTGCGGCCGAGCAGATCCAGAACATCATTGGAGCCATTTCCCAATGTAATTCGGGACGA
>NZ_JBFGYC010000313.1:0-4790 GCF_041587635.1 Pontibacterium sp.
CGGTGGTGCATAGCGGCCGGATACCCACGCAGGAGGAAGTTAAACAGTGGTTGGTCTAATACGGACGATAGTGTTGCTCAGTGTGTGTGTTGCCAGCTCAGTCAGTGCGAATCCGTTACAGCGAATTGAAGTAGCGGAGGATATCTTTGCCCTGATCGGGCCGATGGAGCAGCGCTCAGAAACCAATTTAGCGAACAACGCCAATTTTGGTTTTATCGTAGGTGAACGCGGTGTTGTGCTGATTGATAGTGGCGGCACACTGAAAGGTGCTCAGGCGATTGAAGCACAGATCAGGGCGGTGACCGATAAACCGGTTGTGTTGGTTATCAATACGGGCGGACAGGATCACCGTTGGTTTGGTAATCGCTATTTCGCTGATCAGGGGATTCGTACGTTGACCTCCGAACAGACGCTGGCTGACCAGCAGGCCCGGGGAGAAGCTCAGATGTCATCAACCTCCCGCTACACGGGTGATAGCTGGCGAGGGACTGACGTGATGCCTGCCAACGAGGCGGTGTCGGAGGTGACGGATATCTCGGTTGAAGGTATTCATCTGCAACTGATTCCCGTTGGTCCTGCGCATACGGGTGGAGAAACGCTGGTGTGGTTACCTGAATCTGGCGTGCTATTCAGCGGTGATGTTGTCTATATGGACCGGATGCTGGGTGTGGGTCCGCAATCGCAACATCTGGCATGGATTGACGCGTTTAAGGTGATTCAGCAGCTGAAGCCGGGCCAGATAGTGCCGGGACATGGGCAGCCAACGGATCTGTCGGGGGCGGAGCGCGATACCTATCGCTATTTACTGTTTTTGCGCAGTGCTGTGGGTGAACTGTTGGAGGAGGGTGAGGATATGGGCGCTACGCGTCGTATTGATCAAAGTGCCTTTAGCTATCTATCCGTGTATGAACAGATCCATGCACGCAATGCTCAGCGTGTGTTTGAAGAGATGGAGTGGGAATAAATACTCCATCCCGACCGGCTACGGCTATCCTTGCCGCAGCCGGTTAAAGGCTGGATGTGTGTTGTGATCTCCTACGCCAGCCCATTCCTTAAATCGTTAGTTGAGATGCAAGGCTCCGAGGTATTTCTTGATCTCCGTATATTGTTTTTTGAAGGCGATACCCAGCCGCAACCCACACTGCAGCGACAACACAGAGATCAGATCGCCTTTGAAGACAAAATACGTATCGTTATCGGGGAAAAGAACCTCGAAAGTGATCAAAAAACCGGAGTTCTTTAGCTGATGTACCTTTTGGACGGCTTCATGATCTGGCAGGCGGATCTGGCAGCCGCCTGAACTGACATCCTTGACGACACCTTCAAACTGTTCGTGGCGACAATATATATGGGCTAAAAGTGTGCAGGGATAGCGTGGTTCCTTCCTCAGCTCTTGTTGGTAAACTTTGGAAGGGTAACTCAGCATGATCATTTGGCTTTGACTACCGGCGACTTCTACGACCGAAGTTTCAAAGGCATAAACCACGCCTTTATCCACGAGTCGTAAAATGAGGCCCTGCTTTACTTTGAAAAAGGCTTCATACCATCGGAGGGGGATTTGTGAGTATCCGTATTTCTCCAGTAGTTCTTCCGCAGAGGGAAGGTGGGCGACGATAACGTCCTGATCATGTACACCGACAAGGGAGGTCATAAACCGTAATCTTCCATCCTGTGAAGAGATTTGGATTTTGGTTCCAACTCTAAAATTTGGCAGGTATTCGGTAGGTGTCACACTAATCTGCTGCATCAATCTATTCCTAGCCCGGTCGGCACAGTTAAACGGATGTTAGTTGGTGTGCCCTTTATGTTTAGTAATAAAATCGCCATGTCTTTGGGACTATCTTGCGCTTTCTCTGGTATTTTTCGGAATGAGTGTTCATTAAAATTACCTTAAAATCCGCGAGTTATACGTCGATGCGATGCTTGGTTCTGGCTGTCATTTCGCTGGTGCAGCAAAGCGTATCTGCCGGTTGCGCTTTAGGTGAGCGACTCTCTGTGCTTTTTAGTACGTTTTCTGTACAGCTTTGCTCGACATTAGCGTTGCAACTCTTTAAAGTGCGCGCTCCGTATTTATAAGTTATTTGGCTTGTAAGTCATCCGGTCTGTACGCCATTGCTGGCGTTAATGATCTTCCCCAAACGTAAGCCCTCAGGAATAGTTCTTTGATTACCACCGCAAACATCACCCTGCAGTTTGGCCCTGCGCCATTGTTTGAAAATATCTCCGCAAAATTTGGCAACGGTAATCGCTACGGCCTGATCGGAGCGAACGGTTGCGGTAAGTCGACCTTTATGAAAATCCTGAGCGGTGAGCTGAAGCCAACATCGGGCAACGTGTCCATTACGCCTGGATATAAGGTAGGTACGCTGAGTCAGGATCAGTTCGCGTTTGAAGAATACAGCGTGGTTGATGCGGTGATCATGGGGGATGCGGAACTGTGGAAAGTGAAACAGGAACGTGAGCGCATCTACTCGTTGCCGGAGATGTCGGAAGAAGAGGGGATGCTGGTTGCGCATTTAGAAACTGAATTCGCCGAAATGGACGGATACAGTGCCGAAAGCCGCGCCGGCGAGATCTTGTTGCAGGCGGGTATCGAAGAAGCATATCACTTTGGCCTGATGAGTCAGGTTGCACCGGGCTGGAAGCTGCGTGTCTTGCTGGCACAGGCGTTGTTTGCCAATCCTGATATCTTGCTGCTCGATGAGCCGACCAACAACTTGGATATTCACACGATTAACTGGTTGGGCACGGTCCTGAATCAGCGCAAGTGCACCATGATCATTATCTCGCATGACCGTCACTTCCTGAACTCCGTATGCACGCATATGGCCGATATCGATTACGGTGACCTGCGTATCTACCCGGGCAACTACGAAGACTTTATGGCGGCATCGTCCCTGATACAGGAACAGCTGCATAGCGAGAACGCTAAAAAGAGTGCTGAGCTGGAAGAGTTGCAGCAGTTTGTAAACCGCTTCTCGGCGAACGCATCTAAAGCAAAACAAGCGACATCCCGTGCGCGTAAGATGGAAAAAATTCAGCTGGAAGAGGTCGTCGCGTCCAGCCGTCAGACACCGTATATCCGTCTGAAACAAGAGAAAAAGCTGCACCGTCAGGCATTGGTTCTGGAAGATGTTGGTCACGGTTACGATGACGAACCGTTGTTCAGTGGCGGTAACCTGATTCTGGAAGCCGGTGCGAAACTGGCTGTCATCGGCGAAAACGGTGTGGGTAAAACCACGTTCCTGCGTTGCCTGATGAACGAGATCAGCGCGCAGTCCGGTGATGTGAAGTGGGCTGAGAATGCCATGATCGGTTACTGTCCTCAGGACAGCACCGAAGACTTCGACTGCGATCTGAATCTGTTCGAGTGGATGGCGCAGTGGCGTCAGCCGAAGCACGATGATCTGGCGGTACGTGGCATGCTGGGCCGTTTGCTATTCACGGCGGATGACATCAACAAGAAAGCAAAAGTCTGCTCAGGTGGAGAGAAAAACCGTCTGCTGTTTGGCAAGCTGATGATGATGAACACTAACGTACTGATCATGGATGAACCGACCAACCACTTGGATATGGAATCCATTGAAGGTTTGAACCGCGCCTTAGAAGGTTATGATGGCACGCTGATTTTTGTCAGCCATGACCGCGAGTTTGTCTCCTCTCTGGCAACCCGTGTGGTTGAGATCAAGGATCAGAAGCTGATCGATTTCCAGGGTACGTACGAAGAGTATCTGGCAAGTCAGGTCGCTGCGGCAAAAGTTGCCTGAGAAAGATAAGGTCACCGGGTCCGGACAAGGGCCCGTGTGATATAGAGTCAGGCGGGGAGGGGAGGACAGATTCCCGCCTGATCGACAACCATTGGTTATTCTTCCGTGGTCTGTTCAGTTTGTTCTTGCGATTTAGCTTCTTCAGCCTGTTCCTGTTTTTTCACTTCTTCCGCATCCTGGCCACCACACACACCACAACATGAACTCATAAAACACCTCGCTAGCCAATAATTTGTTGTTGAGAGCGAGATCGATAATAACCAAGTAACTAAGTCGGGAAATTGACGAATATCAGTTTTGTGATTTCTCATCCATTTTGAATCAATCCCTCCGACGGATTTATCTCTCATATTGGCCTAAGCAAGTTGCTGTGATGGTGCTTGTGCTAATGCCTCAGCGTACAGATCCGGTCGATAGACCTGCTGGGCTATCTGCGTGCGATCACCGCCTTGCCATTGTCCCCAGCGCTCCATCTGTTCCAGCATTAGGTGGGCATGACTCAGTGACGGTAGGTTCACGTCAGAGCCGTAGAATGATTGCATGATCGGATGTGTTTCACTGGCCTGACAGAGTGGAATGACACTCTGATCAAGGTAGGGAGGCAGGCGCAGCAGATCCAGTGCTTCCGCATGGTTGCAGGAGTGGCTGAGCCATTCACAGGAGGCGACCAGTGCACGAATCAATGCAGTATGGGTATTGGGATGGATATCCGCCCAGCGTTGCGTGACGGCAAATACCTTCTCGATGGAATCAGACCAGATCTGATAGCCGGTGACGGCCACTTTGCCGACTGCTCCTGATTCTGCCAACGTATTCCAGGGTTCGCCAGCACAGTACCCATCGATCAGATGATCACGCATCGTACTGACCATCTTGGTTGGCGGGACGGCAATCAGTGTCACATCCTGATCCGGATTGATACCGGAGGCCGTTAACCAGTAACGCAATTGATAGTGTTGGCAGGAATATGGAAACACGGTCGCAAATACCGGCTTAGTGCGCACGGATGCAATCCACTGTTTC
>NZ_JBFGYC010000314.1:0-4780 GCF_041587635.1 Pontibacterium sp.
CATGGCACAAGTGACCGATGGCTTCTACGCTGATCTGCAGCGCATTCCGGAGGCGACAGTGTTTCTTGAAGGCCGTCTGGAAAGTCTGAAAAAAACGCATCAGGCGTGGTTGGAAGGCATTTTTACCGGTCCGTATGACGAGCAATTTGCTGCGCAGATGCATCACGTAGGTGAAGTACACGTGCGGGTTAAACTGCCGGTCGAGTTCATGTCCAGTGGGATTGTGTTGATCAACAATCATATGAGCCCGGTTCTGGCGGAGGTCTATGCGGACGATGTGCCAACAATGGGGCGGATGATGCGTGCGGTCAATGCGGTGACTGGGTTTGCGCTTATCATCATGCAAGAGTCTTATCAGACCTCTTTGCTGGCTGAAGAGTTGGAGCGCTTTCTGGCCATCACCGGGATGAGCCGTCGATTGTTTGACAATCTGGCGAACGCCTATCGTGATACTGACTGACCCGGCACTGCCATTCTGCGGAGCCTTTGTATAACATAATGACAAAGAACCAAGGGAGCGATCATGGAAAAGTCACGCCAAAGCCTGAAAGTCCTGCTGTTGCAGATTCGTGAAGGTGGAAAGGTCAGGGAAGAAGAACACGCCAGTTTTGCTGCGTATAGTGGTTTGGCGCCGCAGCAAATTGAAGTACTGAATGTCTTCGACACCCCTGAGTTTCCAGAGACCGTGGCAGATGACTATGATGCGCTTTTTGTGGGCGGGGCCAGTGAAGCCAATGTACTGAAGCCGGACGAGTTTCCGTTTGTTGATAACTGCAAAGCCCTGTTGAGTCATTGTGCTGAAACGGGCAAACCGGTATTCGCGTCCTGCTTTGGTTTTCAGCTGGTGGTTTTGGCGTTAGGCGGTGAAATCCTGCATAAGGATGATGACTTTGAGATGGGTACGTTGCCTATCTTGCTGACGGATCGCTCGTTGGATGATCCTCTGTTCAGGGATGTGCCTAATGGTTTTCCGGCGGTCTCGGTTCATCGTCAGTATGCCGCCGATTTGCCGGACAGCTGTGAAGTGATCGCTTATACCAGTCAGTGTATTCATGTACTGCGGGTAAAAGACAAACCGTTTTGGGCGTTTCAGTTCCACCCTGAGGTGGATAAGCGGACGCTGGTTGAACGTTTGACACATTACAAAGCCCACTATACCGATGGTGACGGGCATCTGGATCAAGTGCTGAACTCTGCAGTTGAGACACCGGACTCCAATCAGTTGGTGAAAAAGTTTGTTGAGCGCGTGCTGCTCGGCTGAGACTAATTTGAGATAACGGGGGCGAGCACAGTAGAATGGTCGCTCTTTGTGTATACAGGAACTGAAAACAGAATGACTGAGCAACCGGAAAAGCCAACGTCCGAACAAGACGCGGAATCTCCAAAGCCACGTAGCCGTGGTATTTATCTGCTACCTAACCTGTTTACCACGGGTGCACTGTTTTCCGGCTTCTATGCGGTTATTGCCAGCATGAACGGTCAGTTCGAAAGCGCTGCGATTGCGATTTTTGTCGCGATGGTGCTGGATGGTCTGGACGGTCGTGTGGCCCGTATGACGAATACGTCCAGTGCGTTTGGCGCTGAGTATGACTCTCTCTCCGATATGGTCTCTTTTGGTGTGGCCCCGTCGCTGGTCGCCTTTAACTGGGTGCTGGCGGATATTGGTAAGTTGGGTTGGTTTGCCGCCTTTATCTATGTGGCAGGCGCAGCGTTGCGTCTGGCGCGCTTTAATACCCAGATTGGTTCCGTTGATAAGCGCTACTTTATTGGCTTGCCAAGCCCGGCAGCGGCAGCCGCTGTTGCAGGTCTGGTATGGGCTGCGGTCGAATACGGTGTGGATGGCAGCCCGTATGCGTATGCCATTGCTTTCTATGTGGCCGCGGTTGGCTTGCTGATGGTCAGTAATGTGCTGTACTACAGCTTTAAGGATGTGGACTTTAAAGGCAAAGTGCCTTTTATCATTCTGGCGGCGATCGTGCTGGGGCTTGGTATTATCTCAATCAGCCCACCAACATTCCTTTGGTTGCTGCTGCTGGTGTATACGTTATCCGGTCCTGTCTTATGGGTGGTGCGAAAGCGCAAAAAAGCCTGATCAAACGTCTATTTAAAAACCGGCCTCTGAGCCGGTTTTTTTGTGTCTGATCGAACGAGACTATCTGTCGTTAAAATAGACATTGGTCTACTTTTTGGCCGCTTTGCCTGTGCTGTGCTTTCTCTTGTCTAAACTATACCGCTTAACTACACCGCTCGATCTCTCGAAATATTTCACTAAGAGCATATATGCAAGGACAGCGTACTATGAAAATTCTACCTCTTACTGTGGCTGCAGTGAGCGTATCTTCGCTACTGATCGGTTGCAGCACCTTCTGGCCGAATGATGATCTTCACAGTGATACACACGATGTTGCTGTTGTACCCGCTGTGGGGCAAGTCCCCCAACGCGTAGAACTGGAGCAGGCGTGGGATGACAAGACCCGTATGAAATTCTGGTATACCAGTCAGGGCGCACGGATCCTCCCGTACACGTGGTTTACGTGGCTGGAACAAGCGGATAACGATCAATTATTCCGCAGTGCTGAACATATGGAATCGCTGCGTTATCTGCCGATGAATGCATCGCCTGAAAACCCGGCGGGTTTGCCGATTGGCTTTGCGCTGGCCAGCGATAACAAAAGCGGGGAAGCCTGGATGGGGATGACGTGTGCGGCATGCCATACCAATCAGGTCGATTACAACGGCACTAAGATGCTGATCGAAGGCGCTCCCACTTTAGGCAACTTTGTACTGTTCTACAGCAAGTTGGTGAGTGCCCTGAACGCCACCCAAATGGATGACCAGAAGTTTGATCGCTTTGCCCGTAAGGTGCTGGACGCGGAATACTCTGAATCCGCTGCGGTACAGTTGCGTTCACGTTTACAAGAAGTAGCAATGAAAGCAGCCGAACGTCAGGTGGTGAATAACTTGCCCGCGGATTATCCGCAAGACTTTACCAGTTATGCCCGTCTGGATGCCTTTGGCAATATTCAGAATGCGGGTAGTGCCTTTGCCTTGCATGATCTGAATAACGGAAATGCACCCACAGCACCTGTCTCATACCCATTTTTATGGGGCACACATCAGTCTGATGTTGTTCAGTGGAACGGTTCTGCGCCTAATACACCGGTGGTGGGTCCACTGGTGCGTAACATTGGTGAGGTGGTGGGGGTATTTGGTGGTCTGGAGATTGAAAAGGCACCGTTTTGGCAACGCCTCTGGGGTAAGCAGACACGGTATTCGTCGACTGTCGATATGATCGCATTGGGACACTTGGAATCGTGGGTAAAGGCGTTACGCTCGCCGGCTTGGCCGACACAATACCTACCTCCTGTGGATATCAGTAAAGCGGCTCAGGGTGCAGTGCTGTATCAGCGCGAATGTGCGGGATGTCATCAGGTGATTCCACGTGCGAAGGAGGGTGATAAGTATAAAGCGGTGATGAACTCCGTCGCGATGCTGGGGACCGATCCGGCTACCGCCTGGAACGCCGATTACCATATGGCGAAATCACTGATTCTGGAAGGTGAAAAAAGCAAGATTCTGGTAGGTGATCGTTTTGAAGAAACCACCGCGGCAATTTCAATTCCGGTCAACGGTGTGGTGGGTGTTGTACTGAAGGACCCACTGACTGCGCTGAAAGCGGGGATGATTCCGATGAGGAGCGGTGACAAGTCAGTACAGAAAAATTCAGAGTCACTTGTATCGCTGGCACAGCAGCATGTTGAGGCGCGTCAGAAAATTCAGAATGCTAAGAAGCTGAACAGTGACAATAGCCTGTTGAAGAGCAACGTGCGTGATCTCAGCAATCTGCAGTACAAAGCGCGCCCGTTGAACGGTATCTGGGCAACTGCACCGTATTTACATAATGGATCGGTTGCGAATTTGTGGGAGCTGTTGCAGAAGCCGGAAGCGCGCAGTAAATCTTTTTGGGTGGGCAGCCGTGAATTTGATCCGATCAACGTAGGTTTTGTGGTTGACACAGGAATGACTGAGTTCCGAGTGCTGAAAGACAGTGGAGAGATCATGCCGGGTAACTCCAATTTGGGACATGATTTTGGTACCCAGCTGAATGATGAGCAGAAGTGGACGCTGGTGGAGTATATGAAAACGTTGTAGCGCTAAACTCAATTTAGTCGTATCTGAACCGCCGCCCCTAATAAGGGCGGCGGTTTTTTTTGCCTGTTATGGGCAGTGTATTTGAATCCTTTTCAGGCTATTTTCAGCTTGGCAGGGTAATCTGCAATCATTCTCCTGTTATCCCAACGACAACGGATGCCGCTATGCTGATTAAAAAGCCAGATTCAATTAAGTCTTCTGAAATTACCTCTGAATCGGTGTACCTCAACCGCCGACACTTTATGCGCGGTCTGTTGGGAACTACAGCATTGCTGGCCACCGGTTCAGCGAATGCCGTGCCTGAGTACGAGTTTGAAAAAGATCTGCCGATTTATCGTGGTCCGGATTGGATGCAGCAGAAAATCCGTGAAAGTGTGCGTAATACTGCATTGTCCACGGACGACAAACTGACGCCTTATTTTCATGTGATGAGTTACAACAACTTCTATGAATTTGGCACCGGTAAAAAAGACCCTGCGCGCCATGCACAAAACTTTCAGACGGATCCGTGGAAGGTCGAGATCAGTGGTGAGGTGGGTAAACCGGGGGTGTATAACCTGGAAGATCTGATTAAACCCCATCTGTTAGAAGAGCGTATTTATCGTTTACGGTGTGTTGAAGCCTGGTC
>NZ_JBFGYC010000315.1:0-4767 GCF_041587635.1 Pontibacterium sp.
CTCTGCTTTCAAGCAGTTGGCAGAACGTACAGTCAGTTCCAGGTCATCTACCGGGCGCAGCAGGATCGGATCGATCTCTGGTTCTTCCGGTTCTTCCTTAGCCTGATCAGCTCCATCCTCCAGATCAACAAATACAGCTAGCTGCTGCTGAAGGATTGTCGCCGCGCGACGGATGCACTCTTCTGGATCGATTGTGCCGTTAGACTCAATATCGATTACCAGTTTGTCCAGATCGGTACGCTGTTCTACGCGGGCACTTTCTACCACGTAAGAAACACGACGTACCGGGCTGTAAGTTGCATCCAACTGCAAACGACCAATGGCGCGAGTTTCGTCTTCCTCAGAAGTACGAGCATCGGCAGGCACGTAGCCACGACCACGCTCAACACGCAGCTGCATGTTGAGGCTCGCACCTTCATTAAGGTGAGCAATTACGTGATCCGGGTTAGCGATCTCAACATCCTGATTTAACTGAATGTCGCCTGCCGTAACAGGACCCGCTTCGCTTTTGCTCAGAGTCAGGGTTACGTCATCGTTGCTATGCAACAAGATCGCAACACCTTTCAGGTTCAGCAGGATTTCGATTACATCCTCCTGAACCCCTTCTACAGTGCTGTACTCATGCAGTACACCTTCAATCTCTACTTCTGATACGGCACAACCCGGCATAGAAGAGAGAAGAATTCGGCGTAATGCATTGCCCAGCGTGTGGCCAAACCCACGCTCCAGTGGCTCAAGAGTCACTTTAGCGCGAGTTTTGCTAATTTCCTGTACGTCAATATGACGTGGGCTTAGAAACTCGTTTACCGAACGCTGCATAGTTCCACCAATAAAGAGTTCAAGAATTACTTGGAGTACAACTCGACGATCAGGTGCTCGTTGATGTCAGCAGACAGATCGCTACGTTCAGGAGCGGCTTTAAAAGTACCTTCCATCTTCGCAGAATCAACTTCTACCCACTCAACTGGTGCACGCTGAGCAGCCAGATCCAGCGCCGCTTTGATGCGCAGCTGAGTCTTAGCTTTTTCACGAACTGCTACCACATCGCCAGCCTGTACCTGGTAGGAAGCCACATTGACTACCTGACCGTTAACAGTGATAGAACGGTGTGATACTACCTGACGTGCTTCAGCGCGAGTCGAGCCGAAACCCATACGGTATACAACGTTGTCCAAACGGCCTTCCAGAAGCTGCAGCAGGTTTTCACCAGTTGCACCTTTGCGACGAGCCGCTTCTTTATAATACCCACGGAACTGGCGTTCCAGCACGCCGTACATACGACGTACTTTTTGTTTTTCGCGCAGCTGCAGGCCGTAGTCGGAAAGACGACCACGACGCGCACCGTGCATACCTGGAGCAGCTTCAGCTTTACACTTGCTATCCAGTGCACGAACACCGCTCTTCAAGAACAGGTCCGTACCTTCACGGCGAGACAGCTTGCACTTTGGTCCTAAATAACGAGCCATTTTTTTACTGTCTCCAGATTAAACGCGACGTTTCTTCGGCGGACGGCAACCATTGTGAGGGATTGGCGTCACGTCGGTGATGTTAGCGATCTTGTAGCCACATGCATTCAATGCACGTACTGCAGATTCGCGACCGGGACCAGGTCCCTTAACAAATACGTCGAGGTTTTTCAGACCATACTCAAGTGCGGCCTGACCAGCACGCTCAGCAGCTACCTGAGCGGCGAACGGGGTGCTCTTGCGGGAACCGCGGAAGCCGGAGCCACCTGCAGTTGCCCATGACAGAGCGTTGCCCTGACGATCAGTAATAGTAATGATCGTGTTGTTAAAAGAGGCGTGAATGTGGGCGAACCCGTCAGCGACCTGCTTTTTAACCTTTTTGCGTGTGCGATTACCTGGCTTAGCCATATTGGGAATTCCTATCGCTTACCACTTACTTACGGATCGGCTTACGTGGGCCTTTACGAGTGCGTGCATTGGTTTTGCTACGCTGCCCACGTACCGGGAGATTACGGCGGTGACGAAGACCACGAAAACAGCCAAGGTCCATTAGACGCTTGATGCTCATGGAAACTTCACGACGCAGGTCGCCTTCGACAGTCAGCTTGGAAATTTCACCACGAACATTATCCAGCTGCTCATCAGTCAGGTCAGCGATCTTAGTACTTGTAGCAATGCCACAAGCGTCGCAGATGCTCTGCGCCGTAGTACGGCCAATCCCGTAAATGTAAGTCAAAGAAATTACCGCATGCTTATTGTCAGGGATATTGACTCCAGCTATACGGGCCATTCTATTTACTCCAATTGGGGTCCTGTCACCTTCTGTTTGTTTGCTGAGGTTAGGGACCGAAAACTCGTTAGTTCGTGGAAGGCGCGCAATAATACACCCTGATCAAAATTAAATCAAGGATGCACGCCCTACACTTCAATTATCAGGGTAAATTAACCCTGACGCTGTTTGTGACGCGGCTCTACTTTACAGATCACACGCACAGAACCGTTACGACGAACGATTTTGCAATTACGGCAGATCTTCTTAACAGACGCACGTACTTTCATGATCTACTCCTTTGGCGTGCTTAGCGCATCATTCCTGCGCCGCCACCTTTGAGATTAGATTTCTTCATCAGAGACTCGTACTGATGCGACATGAGGTGCGACTGCACCTGCGCCATGAAGTCCATCACGACGACAACAACGATCAGCAGGGACGTACCACCGAAATAGAACGGGATGTTCCATGCAACTACCAAAGCCTGTGGCATAAGAGACACAGCAGTGATGTACAAGGCTCCGAACAAAGTCAGTCGGCTCAGCACGGTATCAATATAACGCGCTGACTGTTCCCCAGGACGAATCCCCGGAATAAAGGCACCTGATTTTTTCAGGTTATCTGCTACGTCACGAGGATTGAAAACAATCGCCGTATAGAAATAGCAGAAGAAAATGATCGCAATCGCAAATAACAGGATATACAACGGCTGACCTGGTCCCAGCGCCAGCGCAACATCCTGTAACCACTCCATACCTTCAGACTGGCCAAACCATTGGCCGATAGAGGCAGGGAACAGCAAAATGCTGGATGCAAAGATCGGCGGAATCACCCCGGCCATATTCACCTTCAAAGGCAAATGGCTAGACTGTGCCGCATACACGCGACGCCCCTGCTGACGTTTTGCATAGTTTATGGTGATGCGGCGTTGACCGCGCTCCATAAACACTACAAAACCAACAGTCGCGACCGCCAGTACAGCGATGGCCAGCAACGCCAGAATATTCAAGTCACCCTGACGTGCTGATTCAAAGGACTGACCGATTGCACCAGGCAACCCAGCCACAATACCGGCAAAGATCAAAATGGAGATACCGTTACCGATACCTCTTTCGGTTACCTGCTCGCCCAGCCACATCAGGAAGACCGCACCAGACACCAATGTCACAACTGCTACAAAGTAGAAGCTGGCATCTGCGGTGAATGCAATACCCTGATTAGCAAGACCAACGGCCATACCAAAAGACTGAACAGTCGCCAGAATAACCGTCCCGTAACGGGTGTACTGGTTAATCTTGCGACGGCCTGATTCGCCTTCTTTCTTCAGTTGTTCCAGTGTCGGACTTACCACCGTCATCAGCTGCATGATAATCGATGCAGAGATGTACGGCATGATGCCCAGTGCGAGGATACTCATTCGCTCCAACGCACCACCGGAGAACATATTAAAGAGACTCAGGATTGTTCCCTGATTCTGATCAAACAACGCAGCAAGACGATCTGGGTTGATACCCGGCACCGGTATATGAGCACCGATACGGTATACAACAATCGCCAAAATCACGAACAACAAACGAGATTTCAACTCGCCGAGTCCGCTCTGGTTGCCTGCTGGTACTGGTCCTTGCTTAGCCATTTACGCCTCGACTTTGCCGCCCGCAGCTTCGATTGCAGCCTGTGCACCTTTGGTCGCTTTAAGACCTTTAATGGTGACAGCTTTGTTGATCTCGCCGGACAGAATCACTTTAGCAACTTTGATCTCTTGCTTAATGATGTCTGCCTCTTTCAGAGCAGCCAGATCAATAACGTCAGCATTTACGCCAGCCAATTCGCCCAGGCGAATTTCTGCTACGTAACGTGCTTTACGGGAAGTAAAACCAAATTTTGGCAGACGACGCTGCAAAGGCATCTGACCGCCTTCAAAACCAGGTCTTACGGAACCGCCGGAGCGGGATTTCTGACCTTTGTGACCACGGCCACAAGTCTTACCCAGACCGGAACCAATACCACGACCGACACGTTTCGGTGCGTGCTTGGAGCCTTCAGCAGGGCTCAGAGTGTTCAGACGCATGTGACGAACTCCCCTTACTCGCCTTCTACATTCAGCATGTAGTTGACTTTGTTGATCATGCCACGCACAGATGGAGTATCTTCTACTTCAACTGTGTGGCCAATACGGCGCAGACCCAGACCCTTCAGGCACAATTTGTGCTTAGGCAGGATACCGATAGGGCTACGAACCAGTGTAACTTTTACAGTGCTAGCCATTATCGATTACCCCAGGATTTCGTCTACAGACTTGCCACGCTTAGCAGCTACATCTTCCGGAGAGTTCATTGCTGCCA
Source organism: Pontibacterium sp. (assembly GCF_041587635.1). NCBI lineage: Bacteria > Pseudomonadati > Pseudomonadota > Gammaproteobacteria > Oceanospirillales > Oceanospirillaceae > Pontibacterium > Pontibacterium sp. The sequence continues at coordinate 4,584 of NZ_JBFGYC010000315.1, forward strand.
GACCTTTGATGGTCGCGCGAACAACGTTAACCGGATTAGTAGAGCCGTAGCACTTCGCCAGTACGTTATGTACACCTGCCAGTTCCAGTACGGAACGCATTGCACCGCCTGCGATTACACCAGTACCCTGGGAAGCAGGCTGCATGTATACCTTGGAAGCACCGTGACGGGCTTTCACAGGGTA
>NZ_JBFGYC010000316.1:0-4755 GCF_041587635.1 Pontibacterium sp.
ATTCCACAGCTGGTCGAAATACCACGGTCGCAAATAATGTGGACACTCATGTAACTAATAATAATTTTTCCCAGAGACTTAAATTGATTCCAGGTCAAGGTGTCTGTGAATTATCAGGTAACACCTATAAACGTTTATTTGGTGGTTGCAACTAATTTTCAAACAGCCCTCCAATTTTAGAAGGGCTATCTTTATATTCTGGTCTCAGCGAAAAAAACAAGTGCTTTGCTGGGATCGAAAAAACAGAAGATTTGATTCTGTAATAACTGAACGTTTAACGGAATGCTTGTTATCGATAAATCTCATCGTAAGGCTTCAGAAGCCATAACACGCCATAAATTCGAGTAATACGCATCTCAACTCTGTGAACTGATTAACCCGTTCTACAGGATCCGTCAGCTTCTGAATTGCACACCAGCGCCTGACTATCTTGTCAGCTTCTCGCATACGGGCGATGTCGGCAGGGATAGAAACGACCATGTTCATACAAAATCCTTTTTGTTGGTGAGGGTAAGAGGCGAACTTTTTATCCCCACATCGGCCAAACTTCCAGTAACCACCCAGCAACAGGGTATTCTCAACGGATGTACTACCCGTTAGTTGGGTAGTTGGATGAACTCTTTACACGTTTCCTTATAGTGACTCCCGAACAATGCCAGCGACTTAAGCAGGGACGTTTAGCCGCTTACTACAGCCAAAAGGAAGCTGCTGATGCTCTATCTGTATCCCCGCGCACTTATGAAAAATGGGAGCAGGGCACGAGCAACCCTGAGCACATTGCAACGTACGTCAAAATCGCTACCCTGTTTAACATCAGTTTGGATTGGTGGTTACTTGGTGAAGCTGAGTGTACCCACGATGAAAAGCAGATTATCAACGGCATACATCGACTAGCGCCCGACGATCGGGCTGCTGTAAAACGAATTATCAGGACAATGGCGAAGTAGTATCGCTTTGTACTGGTAGCAGGGATGGTCCTATGCCGAAGAAAACCGCAGACAATAAATGGTTAGTTGATATCCGCCCCCACGGTGCCAACGGCCCCCGCATTCGAAAGACGTTCAAGACCAAAGCTGAAGCAACTCGCTTCAAAGCCTACGAAATTAATAAGGCTAAAGACTCGCCCTGGGAACCTGCTGCAAAAGATATGCGTTCGCTTATGGTGCTTGTTGAGCTATGGAATGAACACCACGGCCAACACATCAAAAGTGGTGTAAGACGGATATGGCCGCTAAAAGAGTTCGCAACTTTTACCCAGAACAAACAAGCTCGACTTATTAAAAGTACTGACTTCATTAAGTTTCGTTCGGCCAAGCTACAAGCAGGCACCAGCGCAACGAGCATGAATACCTACCTGACCTATACCAAATCTATGTTCAACAGGCTGGCTAAGCTGGAGCTTATCGAGTACGAAAACCCACTTAGGCATGTTGAGCCGCTGAAAACACAAGAGAAGGAACGGGACTTCTTGACCGCAGGTGAAATATCAACGCTCTTAGACTATTTGAAACCCAGAAATCATGATGTGTATATGTGTGCGTTGGTATGCCTATCAACGGGTGCACGATGGTCTGAAGCGGTGAACATTGAGCCGAACGATGTTAGAGATCAGCGGATCAGGTTTAAGAATACGAAGTCCCGTAAGATACGAGAAATACCGATTCAACCAGAATTGGAAAAGTTGCTGAATTGTTGGCAACGGAGGAGGACAGAGAAAACCCTTCACACACAGTTCACCGGCTTGCTAGATGATTTTGGATTGAAGAAAGCCAAGCATCAAAGTACGCATATCCTGAGGCACTCATTCGCCGCACATTTCATCATGAATGGTGGGAATCTGGTAACATTGCAACGAATACTCGGGCACGCCAACATCAAGACAACGATGATTTACGCCCACCTATCACCGTCTCACTTGGCTGATGCCAAAGAGCTTAATCCGGTGAGTATGGACAGTTTGTGGACAGATTCTTAGAAGGCCGATAATTTGTCTTTGTTTTTCAGTTGCTTACAGAGATATAGGAATTATGTCGAAGAACCCCCATCCGTTTGAGACCCTGACCCCCAGTTTTATTTTGGATGCGGTGGAAAGTCATGGGTACTGGAGTGATGGCCGCAGTTTCCCGCTGAACAGTTATGAAAACCGTGTGTATCAGGTGGGGATTGAGGGTTCAGAACCACTGATTGCCAAGTTCTACCGGCCGGGTCGTTGGACCGATGAGCAGATACTGGAAGAGCATGAACTCTGCTTTGAGCTGGTCGAGAAAGAGCTGCCTGTTGTAGCCCCAATGGTCAAAGACGGTGTCAGTTTGTTTCATTCCGGGGATTTCCGTTTTGCGCTTTATCCGCGTAAAGGTGGGCATGCGCCAGAGCTGGATAACCCCGATAACCTGTTTATCCTCGGACGTTTGTTAGGGCGTATGCACTTAGTCGGTGCGGTTAAACCGTTTGAACACCGTCCTGAAGTTGATGTGCAAAGTTACGGTCACGACAGTGTGGCGTTTATCAGTGAGCACTTTATCCCAGCAGAGTTGAAACTATCCTATGACAGCCTCACTCGCGATATCTTGCAACTGATCGAAGAGATCGTGGCGCGAGTGGGTGATGTCCGTCAGATTCGCGTACATGGTGATTGTCATGGCGGCAATATGCTTTGGCGTGATGATGCGCCGCATTTTGTAGACTTTGATGATTCGCGTATGGCGCCTGCTATTCAGGATATCTGGATGTTGTTGTCGGGTGGACGCTCGGAACAGCTGGCCCAGATATCAGAAATTATCGAAGGTTATAACGAATTTAACGACTTTCAGCTGAAAGAACTGCAGCTGGTGGAAGTGATGCGTACGCTGCGGATGTTGCACTATTCCGCATGGCTGGCCCGGCGTTGGGAAGATCCTGCGTTTCCGCATAGTTTTACGTGGTTTAACACCGTGCGTTACTGGAGTGAGCATATCCTGGAGTTGCGCGAACAGTTTGCTGCATTGCAGGAGCCTGGTTTAACGCTGGTTTAGATGCACAACGCTGGCGTAAGCCGGGTCTAAACGGTAGCATAAGCCGCTGATTTTCGATTATTTAATCCCCCGTGATGTGAGCCGATGAGTTATCAGGTACTAGCCCGTAAATGGCGTCCAAAACGCTTTCAGGAGATGGTTGGACAGGAACATGTCCTCAAGGCGCTGGTGAATGCGCTGGATGATGATCGGCTGCACCATGCGTACCTGTTTACCGGTACCCGGGGGGTGGGTAAAACCTCCATTGCCCGTCTGTTTGCGAAATCGCTGAACTGTGAAACCGGTGTATCTTCATCCCCATGCGGCGAGTGCTCCGCGTGTCGGGAAATTGCCGAAGGTCGTTTTGTCGATCTGATCGAAGTCGATGCGGCGTCTCGTACCAAGGTTGAAGACACCCGAGAGTTGCTGGAAAACGTTCAGTACGCACCGACGCATGGTCGCTATAAAGTGTATCTCATCGATGAGGTACACATGCTCTCCACGCACTCCTTCAATGCGTTGTTGAAAACGCTGGAAGAGCCGCCTCCACACGTTAAGTTCCTGCTAGCCACCACTGATCCGCAGAAGTTACCGGTGACTATCTTGTCCCGCTGTCTGCAATTTAACCTCAAAAACATGATTCCTGAACGGATCGTGGATCACCTGAAGTTTGTCTTGGGTGAAGAGGCGGTACCTTACGAAGAACCAGCGCTTTGGCTGCTGGCCCGTTCTGCTGATGGTTCTATGCGCGATGCGATGAGTCTGACTGATCAGGCTATCGCATTTGGTGCCGGTGAGATCAATGAAGCCGATGCCCGCGCGATGCTCGGTACCATCGACCAGCGTTTGGTCTACCGAATGCTGGAATGCCTGGTAGAACAGGACGCACAAGGTTTGTTGGACGCGGTGCGAGATCTTGCGCAGTTTTCACCGGATTACAATACCGTACTGGGTGATTTGATCAGTCTGTTACACCGTATTGCGGTGGGCCAGGCCTTGCCAAGTGCTGTTGATAACAGCATGGGTGACAAGGAACAGGTGCAGGCACTGGCGGGGCGTTTACGCGCTGAAGATCTGCAGCTGTTTTATCAGATTGCATTGATGGGGCGTAAAGACCTGCCGTTTGTACCGGATGCCCGGGAAGGGCTTGAAATGGTGCTGTTGCGCATGCTGGCTTTCCGACCGGCAGGCGCTGCTCCTTCTGGGCCGCCGGTTAAGCTTGGTTCTGCTACGTCGGAGGCTTTGCCTGCAGAATCGGTTCAGCCTGCTGCTCCCGTGATGTCTGCACAGCAGCCTTCACCGACAGCGGCTCCTACTGCCCCAGCCGTTGTGACAAAGCCTGAGCCGTCGCCAGTGCAAGAAGCTCCGTCTCAGCCTGAATCCATGCAGCGGTCGGAGCCAAATCCACAGTTGCAACCACAGTCTGTGCAGCAAGCGCAGTCGCCTCAAATCCCGGCTCCTGTCGTGCCAAATAGAGCTCCGGACATGGCACCTGCGCCTCCTGTGCACACCATGGAAGATATTCCACCATGGGAAGACGCTGATATTCCTGCGGATGAATATGCGGGCGGTCATCAGGATCTGCCATCGGGTGCGCCGGAGACCCCGCCGGGAAAAAAGCCTGAACCTGCACCGCTAGCGGCTCCGCGTGAAGCTGCTTCCGCGTCTGTTCCTAAGATTGCTGCTGAACCGGTACAGAAAGTTGCACAGTCTGCGGTGGAGGTGCCTGCTCAAAACCTGAAAATTGCTCAGGATCTGGGCGACC
>NZ_JBFGYC010000317.1:0-4741 GCF_041587635.1 Pontibacterium sp.
CCATAGAACAACCCTCGCAACAGGTCTTGCGAGTGAAAAAAGGTATGCAACGTACGTCTCCCAATCTCAATTCAGGAGAAGCAGCAGAAATAAAACAGTGTCGGAAGGAGAGCCTGCGATACTAACCGAGTGTGCAGCTTCAGGCTACTCCCACCTCGTCCGGCTCAATGGGTGTGAGCGGCACATGATAGGCCGCATAAGATTCAAAGCTGTCGATAAACTCCTGCGCCAGACCGGAAATTGGGCGGTTAACCGGCGTGATAAACCCGAAGTACATCGGCACGCTCGGATCAAACGGACGCGCAATCACGCCTTGCTCAGCAAACTGCAACGCTGTAAACGGGTCCACGATTGACACCCCCAACCCTTCCTTTACAAACGAGGCAGCGGTCGAGAGTAACGGTGTTTCGATACGTTCATCCGGCCGCGCCAGACTTTCGCGGATCGCCACATCGATGCGGAAACGCGTCACGGTATTTTGCGCACCAATAGCCACAAACGGCTCGCGGTCCAGATCAGCGGCGCTGACACGCTTCTGATCTTCAAAGCGGTGTCCAACTGGCGCAATACACTGACAATCCACCTTATAACAGGGACCAAACGCGATCTCCTTACTCTCAACCGGCAACATCGCCACCCCCAGATCAAACTGCTGGGCACCCACGCGATTCACCAGCTCCACCGATAAATGGGGCGCAAAAGTGGCCGAGACATCACCATGGCTACGCAGGAAACGACTCACGATAAGGGGCATCACACTGAACGCCAGTGCAGGCATCACCGCAATACGTAAACGTCCGCTGCGCATCATGCGGATCTGATCCGCCGCCTGCGACAGGTTATCCAGACCGATAAAGTGCCGCTCAACCTCTCGGTAGAAGGCGTGTGCTGCCTGTGTGGGGTACAAACGGCTGTTACGCCGATCGAACAGGGTAAAACCCAGAGACTCTTCCAAATCTTTGATCAATCGGGACACGGCGGGCTGGGAAACGTAGAGCATGCGCGATGCATCGCTCATTGATCCGGCTAACATCACCGCTCGGAAGGCCGCTAACTGTTTGGAATTCATAGTATTTCACCCAACCCATAACATTTACACATAGACTATTGAAATAATTGTATTGGAACTTATACCCCAGCACCAATAATAATAAATCCCGTCGAGAAGCACAGAAATTGATACACAGGAACGTGCTTGCAGGTTCCTGGCAAACAGTTGGAGAGAACGCTTAATGTCTATTGAACGTCATGACAGTGGCCAGCGTATGAGCCGCGCCGTGATCCATAATAATGTGGCTTACCTGTGTGGTCAGGTTCCCGCTGACGAAACCGTGGGTATTCGTGAACAAACAGCGTCAACGCTGAAGAAGATCGAAAACCTGCTGGCTGAAGTTGGCAGCGACAAGAGCAAACTGCTGTCCGTCACTATCTATGTCCGCGACATGAAAGACTTCGCAGCGATGAACGACATCTGGGATGCCTGGGTCGAAGAGGGTCAGGCACCAGCACGTGCGTGTGTTGAAGCGCGTATGGCACGTCCGTCACTGCTGGTAGAGATGTCCTGCATCGCTGCCATCTGAAGTGCTTGGCAAAGAGCACTTGAATAACCCTACACCCGATAGAACAATAAGTAGATCAAACAGGTGAAGATAAACATGAAACTGAAGAAACTGATTAAGCACGTAGCCGCGGCAACACTGGCCGTTTCCAGCACATTCGCAATGGCGGGTGAGAAGTGGGATATGCCGATGGCGTATACCGACAGCAACTTCCACACCCAAAACGCTAAAGCCTTTGCCGAAGCGGTGAAGGTCGCAACCGGTGGTGAGCTGGAGATCAAGGTCCACGGTGGTGGTTCTCTGTTCAAGGGTAACGAGATCAAGCGTGCGGTGCAGACCGGACAGGCTCAGATCGGTGAACGAATCCTTTCTGCACACGCCAACGAAGATCCGCTGTTTGCGATCGACTCCGTTCCGTTTCTGGCCACCTCTTTCGAAGAGTCCGATGCACTGATGGCGGCGGCTCGCCCTGCGTTTGAAAAGCTGCTGGATAAACACAACCTGGTGCTGCTGTACTCCGTGCCTTGGCCTCCGGGCGGTTTCTACGCGAAGAAAGAGCTGAACGGTACGGCTGACCTCGAAGGCGTGAAGTTCCGCTCTTACAACAACGCAACCGCACGTATGGCCGAACTGGCCGGTGCCGTTCCGGTACAGGTTGAAGCCTCTGAACTGAGTCAGGCGCTGGCAACCGGTGTTGCAGAATCGTTCATCTCCTCCGGTGCGACCGGTTACGACCGTAAAGTATGGGAAACCCTGACCCACTGGTACGACGTGAAAGTGTGGCTGCCACGCAACTACGTGTTTGTGAACAAACAGGCTTGGAACGATCTGGATGAGAGCACCCAGAACATCGTCAAGGGTCTGGCTCTGATGGCTGAGAAAGCCGGTGCTGCCCGTTCTGAGCAGCTGGCAGGCTGGTATATCGAACAGCTGCAGAAAAACGGCATGACCGTTCAGCCTGCAGGCGAGAAACTGGCAGCAGACTTTAAGAAGATAGGCGACACCATGACGGCTGAGTGGCTGGAACAGGCCGGTGACCGTGGTCAGGCTGTACTGGACGCCTACCGTAAGTAAGTAGCATCTCACCCCCTCAAATATTTATCCGCTACCAGAGGTAGATGGCAGATACAGAGGGGTACCTCCCTTGCACGGTGTTTTGCTCCTCACCTGAGCCGCCGTGCCTTTTCTGGTGCTGACAAGGATGCAGCGCACAAAGCACGACTAATATAAAAAGAACGATATCATCATGACTACCGAAACTATGACCCGGGAAAAACCCCGTACAGCATCGAAATCGCTGCTACGCAAAGGTTTGGATACCCTGTATCTGGCCTCCGGTGCGGTAGCTGCGCTGTTCCTGCTGGCAATTCTAGGCATTATTGTCGCGCAGATGGCCAGTCGCTGGATGGGACTGCAGTTCCCAGGTTCCGCCGACTATGCCGGATACTGTATGGCAGCCTCCTCATTCTTCGCACTGGCGTACACCCTCAACCGCAACGCGCACATCCGCGTCAGCCTGATTCTCAACATCGTCAAAGGCAAAGCCCGACGGGTAATGGATATCTGGTGTCTGAGCGTCGCAACCCTGCTGGCTGGTTATCTGGCATGGTTCGCCATCCGCAACGTTCAGCTCTCGCACATGATCCACGACATCTCACAGGGGCAGGATGCCACGCCACTGTGGATTCCACAGTCGGCTATTGCCATCGGCTCGGTGATTTTTACCATCGCCTTGCTGGATCACCTGATTCGTACCCTCATGGGTCACGACGATACTTTTGCTGAAGAGCACCACGTTGAAGGGGAGGAGTTCTGATGGATGAACTGACACTCACCGGGATATTCCTGTTTACTCTGTTTTTCCTGCTCGGCAGTGGCGTCTGGATCGGACTCGCTCTGCTGGGTGTAGCATTCGTGGGTATGGAGCTGTTTACCAGCCGTCCAACCGGCGATGCGATGTTTACTGCGATCTGGTCGGGTTCCTCCAGCTGGTCGTTGACCGCCCTGCCGTTGTTTATCTGGATGGGCGAGATCCTGTTCCGTACCCGTCTCTCGGAAGATATGTTTAAGGGGCTCGCGCCCTGGATGTCCGGCCTGCCGGGGCAGTTACTGCACACCAATGTGGTGGGTTGCACCGTGTTTGCTGCGGTTTCCGGCTCCTCTGCGGCCACCCTAACCACCGTCGGTAAGATGTCGATCCCGGAGCTGCGCCGTCGTGGTTACCCGGACTACATGATTCTCGGTACCTTAGTCGGTGCATCGACACTGGGCCTGATGATTCCACCCTCGCTCACACTGATCGTGTATGGCGTCACCATCAACGAATCGATCTCCAAACTGTTTATGGCGGGTGTCCTGCCGGGTCTGGTATTGGCGAGTTTGTTCATGGGTTACATTGCGGTGTGGTCGTTTATCCGCCGTCACGAAGTACCGCCTAAAGACGCGGTGATGACCTTCGGAGAGAAACTCTATAATTCACGCTTCCTGATCCCGGTCATTCTGTTGATTGGTCTGGTGATTGGTACGATCTACACCGGTGTGGCCACCGCAACTGAATCCGCTGCCTTTGGTGTGATCGGGGCGCTGAGTCTGGCGATGCTGCAAGGGTCACTCAGCAAAGACACCTTTGTGGAAAGCCTGATGGGCGCAACCCGTACCTCCTGCATGATCGCCTTGATTCTGGCAGGGGCTGCGTTCCTTGCTCTGGCGATGGGCTTTACCGGCCTGCCATTTACGGTGGCTGAATTTATTGGCTCGCTAGAGCTGTCGCCGCTGACGCTGATCTTTGCCCTGATGTGTTTTTACATCATCATCGGCATGTTCCTCGACGGTATCTCCTCTGTGGTGCTCACCATGGCTGTGGTTGAGCCGATGGTACGTCAGGCTGGTATTGATCTGGTGTGGTTCGGTATCTTCATTGTGGTGGTCGTTGAGATGGCACAGATTACGCCACCGATCGGCTTCAACCTCTTCGTGATGCAAGGCATGACCAAGAAACCGATCGGATATATCGCCAAAACAGCCTTCCCGATGTTCCTCCTGATGGTGGTCATGGTCGGTATTCTGGTGATGTTCCCGGAAGTGGCCACTTACCTGCCGGAAAATATGAAGCAAACACCCGGTTAGTTCATGACCTAAACCTGCTCGGGGCGTTGCCCCGGGCCGCTCCCGTTTTTCCAGAA
>NZ_JBFGYC010000318.1:0-4737 GCF_041587635.1 Pontibacterium sp.
GACCGGGTTATTTGATCGTGTTCATTTCGATAATGTCACCGCCAATGAATGTCGGCGTGCTGTACGTGAATTCAGTCCACTTTCAATGATGTTGGTTGAACTGGATTACTTCGAACACTATCTTCATCATCATGGAGAAAAAGCTGCGGATGTATGTTTGAAAGCGGTATCTGATGATCTGCGCAAACGTATTTCTCGTCCGGGTGATTTAGCCGTCCGTTTTGATAATGAGCGTTTTGCCCTGTTGTTACCCTCCACGAATGAGCAGGTTGAGCAGCTCGCGGCACAGTGCTGCGAAGATATTCGTCAGCTGGCAATTCCGCATACCACCTCCGCGGTGTCTGACGTTGTTACTGTGACAATCGGCGTGGCGACTTTACAGCCGTCGCGTTTGCTGACACCAGAAAGATTGATCGAAGCGAGCGAAAAAGCACTGTATGACGCACAAAAAGCAGGTCGCAATCAATTTATTGCGACGGCTGAGAATGCATCCGATCTGCCATCGGTGACCTATTCCCTGTAACGCCCATGTGTTTACTGGAGTGAGCCCCGTTCGTCAGTGAGGCTCATACTGCCGGAGCGTCGATCCATACAGTCGTTAAGGAATTACTATGAGCAGCGACACCCCCGCCTATGTGATTGGTCATATCACTGTCAAAGATGCTGAACTGTTTGCTGAATATCGTGCGCAGGTACCCGGAACCATCGCCCCCTGGGGTGGTGAGCTGGTCTTTCGCGGTGCTAAATACTGCGTGCTCAGTGGTGAACACGATCACCATGACACGGTCGTTATCCGCTTTCCCGATCAGAACGCACTTGAAGGTTGGTTCAACTCTGAGGCGTATCAGGCATTGATACCGTTGCGTACCCAAGCGGCTGATATGGTGTTGGTTGGATATTCAGAGGGATAACTTAGAGAGGCGTAAGGATATGTCTGATAAATCAGTTCTTGTTCTGGGAGGATACGGCAACTTCGGCAAGCGTATTGTTGAATCCTTGGCAAAAATAGCAAACCTCCATGTACTCATCGCAGGTCGAAACCCTGAAAAAGCGCTGCAATTGGTGCATCGTCTTCAACCCGGTGCGGCTGCAACACTGCAAGCGGAACGGATTGATATATCCGCACCCGAATTTAGTGCATTGTTGAAGAAATTATCCCCAGATATTGTTATTCACACCAGTGGTCCGTTTCAAAAACAGAGCTATCAAGTTCCACAAGCCTGTATTGAGGCCGGTGCGCATTATATTGATCTGTCTGACGATCGTGATTTTGTTGCTAACATCTCTGAGCTAGACGCTAATGCCAGACAGCAACAAGTCAGTGTTATCTCGGGCGCTAGCACTGTGCCGGGTTTATCTTCTGTGGTCATCGATCACTACCGTTCACGGTTTTCTGATATTGAATTAATTGATATTGCGATTGCTCCAGGGAATAGGGCTGAACGTGGGGAAGCTACGGTACGTGCAATTCTCTCTTATACGGGCCACCCCTTTCCAGTATTCAAACAAGGGAGGTGGATGGATGCGTATGGGTGGATGGACTCTCGCACAGTAGATTTCGGTGGTGTTCTGGGGAAACGGCGATTAGCCAATGTCGACGTGCCTGACCTGTCGCTATTTCCTGAGCGCTATGGGGTGAGTAATCGTGTCACCTTTCAAGCAGGGCTTGAGCTGACATTGTTACATCAGACAATGGTTGCAATGGCATTACTGACAAAGCGAGGCTGGGTAAAAAACTGGTCTCCACTGACAATCCCTATTGTGCATGTGAGCAATTTTTTCCGTTCACTGGGTTCTGATGACGGAGGGATGCGTATCGATATTCGCGGTAAGGATACCTCGGGTAACCCCCTGCATATTCTCTGGCAGTTATACGCTGAAAATGGCGTGGGTCCTTATATACCTACGTTGCCTACGATTATTGCCACCAAAAAACTGTTGGATGGATCTCTCACAGAACCGGGCGCTGTCCCTTGTCTAGGTATGTACAGTTTGGAGGAATTCGTTCAGCTGGCCGGAGAGTGGGGCATTTATACTGAGGAATGCGTGAATGGCTAGCGCTAATGGATAATTATCTGCTGCTGAAATTACTGCATGTTTTATCTGCAACGGTTTTAATGGGCACCGGGGCGGGAATTGCATTCTTTATGTTGATGGCGAGTCGTTCAGAGAACTTCGCAGCGATTAGTCTTACCGCAAAACATGTCATTTTGGCTGACTGGATTTTTACTACGCCAGCGGTTCTGGTGCAGTGTATTACGGGTGTCATGTTGATGCAGGTTTTAGGTTACTCGTATGGTTCGATCTGGTTTTTCTGGGTGGCTTCCATCTTCACACTGATCGGATTGTGCTGGTTGCCGGTTATCTATATCCAATATCGTTTGAAGCAGTGTGCTGAGACTGTACTGGAGGATGGATCTTCGCTTACCGACTTCAGACGTTGGATGGGCCTCTGGATGATGTTGGGTGTCCCCGCTTTTCTGGCAATGCTTGTGGTTTTCTGGTTGATGATTTTTAAACCGTTTCCGGTACAGTAAATCATGATATCAACTACCGGTTCTCCATTGAATTTACTTGTTCTTTCCCGTCTATCGCTTGCGATGTTGTGGGGGTTTACCGCGTTGACCTCGCTTTTTTGGGCGCAAGATCTCGGCTATGAGATTTTAGCGGATGCTGAGATTACCGGCGCAGCGGCCGATGTGGCGATCGTATCGGGAAGTATTCTGGATGCTGTTCTGGCGTTGTGGCTCATTAGTGGAAAGCAGTTATACCGCTGTTGCCAAGTTCAAATCCTGGTGATTGTTATATACAGCGTGTTATTGACGATCATTGATGCTGGGTTTTGGCTGCACCCGTTCGGTCCGCTGACAAAAAACATTCCGATTCTAGTGTTAATTGGGTGGTTGGCGCAGGCATCGAAACGCTACCCTGCGCCTGTTTAGTTATTTGTAAGCCTGAGTTAGCCAATCTTAAAACGTGCGCCTGTATCCTGCAGGCTGCAAGCGAGTTCGGACAGGGCTTCGCTGGATTCGGTGGTTTGTCGGGTTGTTTCTGAGCTCTCCTGAGCGCTGCTGCGGATCATCATCACGTTTTTATTCACGTTCTCTGCTACGTGGCTTTGCTCTTCCGCTGATTCTGAAATCTGCCGACTGAACCGGGTGATTTCGGTGACGGCCTGAGCAATGTTTGCCAAGGCTTCATCTGCAATTTCTGCCTGACGTGCGACTTCGTTCGCTTCGTGTTGACTGGCTTGCATGACAATTTCTGCCTGCTCAGATCCGGTTTGCAGGGATTCGATGAGCTTGCGAATGTCTTCGGTGGAACGGTGGGTGCGGTTAGCCAACTCTCGTACTTCGTCTGCGACGACCGCGAAACCACGACCCGCTTCTCCCGCGCGAGCTGCTTCAATGGCTGCATTGAGTGCTAACAGGTTAGTTTGCTCCGCCACAGACTGAATGACATCCAGTACCGCAGAGATATTCTTGGAGTCCTCATTGAGCTGTGAAATGGTTTGGGTCGCTGAATCAACTTTGTGTTCGAGGTTGCGCATGGCAGCGAGATTAGCGCCTACAACACTGAGTCCGTTACGTGTCGCGATATCGGCGGAGTTGGCCGCTTCCGTTGCCTGAAAAGAGATGCGAGCCACTTCGATAGAAGAGTCTGAGAGTTTCTGGATCGATTCGGCTACTTCATCGGTCGCAGATGATTGTTTGTCCATCGATGCGCTGTTCTGTACAGAGATTGTGGACAGTTCTTCAGAGGCTGCGGCGAGTTGAGATGACGCATTGACCACACTGCTCACGCTGCTCAGCAAATTGTTAAGCAGGTGATCCAGATCCGTTGACAGTTCGCCTAGTTCATCCTTACTGCGGATATCGACCCGTTTGGTTAGATCCAGATTGATGGATATCTCTCCGACGGCATCACGGACGTGGGCGATCTTACGGGTAATCGATCGGCTGATGAGTATGCACAGTACAACAACCATTATCATGGCGATGACACTGATAATCAGAACATTGTCCAAAGCCTGCTCTTCATGTTGTTCTGCGCGAATCGCAGACGCTTCGGTATATTTTCCCAGATCAATTAATAAATGTTCTACGGCAGAGTTAAGCTGGTCCTCCTCATCTTCAACCTTTAAGGCAAGGGCTTCGGCACTTAATACGTCGTTAGCTTCAAAGGCTTCAAATACTTCAGCAACGTGTTGAGTGTATTGCCGATGGGCATGATCAATGGAGAGGATTATCTTTTCAAACTCGACCAGTTTGTCTCTGTTCGCTTGTGAATCAGCATGCTCTTCTAAGGTTTTGATCAAGGATTCGGCTCTCACGAACAGGTCGTTGACCCCTGCATCGAGTTTAAAGAACCTGTCACGGTTGCTGTTATAGCGAGAGACTGCATCATCTGCGTTGGTGGATAGGGCCTTATAGATACCGAAGTGAAGAGCGCGCTCAAAACTGATTGCTTGCTCTAGCTGATTAATGACCACTTCGCTGACAATTTCTGTCATCGGGATGTTTTCTTCAGCGATTGCGATCAATTCATCGCGAATCTGCGCCATCTGATAGACGGTGCTTGCGATGACCGTACTGAGTGCTAGCAGAACCAGAGAGCACAGGGTGATGAGTTTCTGCTTAATAGTGATGTTATTCAGAACGCGCATAAAATCCCTCTTATGTAACTTCGACACTATAGAGTCGTAAGTTATGTCAAAGGTGAATCCATTCTCCGCGA
>NZ_JBFGYC010000319.1:0-4715 GCF_041587635.1 Pontibacterium sp.
CTGGCCACATATAGGCCACATATAGGCCACATATAGGCCACACACCAAATGTAATACAAAAACAGCCGCTCGGCATAATCCGTAAGCGGCTGTTTTCGTTAAGAATTCTGGTAGGACCAGGCGGATTCGAACCGCCGACCTCTACCATGTCAAGGTAGCGCTCTAACCAACTGAGCTATGGTCCTGAAGTGCCGCGTATTATAGATTTCTTTGTTGCTGACGCAAGCCCAATTTTCAATTTTTTGGCAACAATGTTGTAGCAGAGCACAATTCAAAGCACGGTACTTACATCTCAGTTTCTAGGCTCGCCCTTGCCACAGAGATATTTACACACCAATCGGTCCAGCTCTCCCTGGTCTTCAAGACGCGTGATACTCTCGTTCATCGGTTTTAGCAGTGCTTTTTTATCCACATGTAATCGAAACATCACCGGGTTGCTTTCGTATGGCAGGGAGATTTCGTATTTTAGATTTCCTTCTCGTTGGTAACGCAGGGCTAGGACTTCCTTCATCAGCCCGACCTCATTCCAGCCACGGTGTACCCGTTGTGCAATCTGCCACTGATTGGAGAAATCTTCGCGGATCAGGTCATCCGGAACGGAAGTGCCACGTACAGTTGCAACTCGACGGTTCTCCAGATCTTTAAGGATAAACACCGGAAAAGAGAGTTCCGGGCTGTAGATAATCACTTCATTCACAATGCCAAACGGACGGCTGTAGAGGGAGACTTGCTTCAGTTCAGGAGGCACTTCCAGATTGACCGACACCCCCGCCTCAATATCAATTTCCCCTGATACAAAGTGACGACGTAAACGCGCTTGTGACAGCGGTACAAACTCCAAGTCGACATCCAGATCCGCAGCAACCAATCTTAACGTATCAACATACACGCCCTGATATTCACCGCCATCATCACGCCAAAAGAACGGAATCTGCCCCGGTAACGGCATCCCCACGCGTAATGTTTCGGCAAGTGCAGTGCCCCACGTACTGCCCAGCAGCAGACACGCTAACATCTGAACGGGGAAACGCCTCCCCCAATTGGCACGTAAGGACATATTTCAAATATACTCTGTGATAGGCTTATTTCTGATAGCGTTTGACACAATTGATCTTTACATGCCAGCCCGTTCGGCTCAACTACCTATATCGGTGCGAATAACGTGCACGTAACAACAGTCTCCGCAAAACTGCTCGAGCCGGTACTGCAACTGGCACGCCATTTCCGTCAGGCCGCAGGTCAGGATCTACAGAAACAGATTCTGGACATTGCTGCGCTCTCTGAGCAGGAGTTTACCAAACCCGGTGCTCGTTTTCCGGCCGCACGTTATCCCGCCGTACTGGAAACATTAGCCACCGTCAGCAATAACCCGCTCATAGCGCTTAACCTTGGTGAAGCAACCCAGCCCCGAATGCTGGGCTCGATCGGCTTTTTGATGTCCACGGCGCAAACCCTTGAATTGGCGTATCAGACCCTGATTGATTATCTGCCGCTGCTGTTCGAAGGCGCAGTGTTGCAGATGGAACAGAGCGTTGAAGGCACTCAGCTGACGCTTGAACTGAATCATAACGATCCACGTGCGGTGGAATACTTTCTCGCATGTCTGATCAACTGGCCACGCTGGCTCACCGGCCACCAGGTGCCCGCCCGCGCGGTTCATCTAACGCTACCGGAGCCAGAGAATATTCAGCCTTACCAGCAGTTTTTCGCTGCTGAGGTCACCTTTAGCGCACCGCGTAATCAGTTGATGCTCAGCAGTGAATACCTCAGCCTGATCTGCCTTGATGCCAACAGTGAGATGCATCAACTGCATCGGGAGTTTGCCGATTCTCTGCTGAGCAAAGCGGCACTGCAAAACGCGCTCACCGCACAAACCCGTAACCTGATCCGTCAGCAATTAGCCGAAGGCGGCGGTTCAGTGCGGCGCGAACAGATCGCAGCTGAAGTGGGTTTAAGTCTTCGCACTCTGCAACGCAAGTTGGGCCAACAAGGTAGTAGCTTTCAGGACATCTATGATCAGACCCGTCGAGAGGTGTGTCTTCAGCTAATCCAGCGAGGACAGTTGAGCTTCGGAGAGATATCCTTTCAGCTCGGTTTTTCCAACCAATCCGCGTTTCAAAAAGCCTTCAAACGCTGGATGGGCATGGCCCCCAGCGAGTATCGCCAACAGGTTAAACCGGCTGAAATTGATGCCATGGCCGTGCAGACACCCCAAACACAGGATTTTGATTGGCTCCAGGGCGATGATCGTGAGCTGATACTGAAACAAAAACTCCGCAGCCTCAGTCATTTCAGTCGGGAACTGCTCGAATGGGCGGCCATTTCAGGACACGTTTTCGATCTCAATCAACTTACCGGCGTCACCGGCGATCCACTGGCCCGCCTGGCTATTCACTTCTGGCCCGCAGAACAAGCCGGATTGATCATCGCTCTGAACGATAACGAGGATAAAACCCGTTACCGCTTCGCAAATAATGAGATATGGACACACATCTACGAACACATTCAGACCGATGATCGACAACACAGGCATCAGCGTTATGGTGAATCTTTACATGACGCCTTATCCCCCGATGCGGGCTTAGAACGGATCAGCGAGGTACTGTTTCATCTGGACCAAAGTCCGGTCGATAACTGCACACCCAATGAGTTACACCAACGGCTGAAACTCACCCTGGATGCAGCCGCACTGGCCCGTCTGGTCCAGGATTATCGCTCTGCCAGCCGCTATATGAGCGTCGCCAGCAGGCTACCTGAGGTAGAGGGACTACCCTCCCTTAAAACACGCAGGCTGCAGTGTGCCGATCTTCTGCTACTTGCGGGTGATATTGCTGAGGCCGAGCATACGATAAACGCACTTACGATCTCTGACCTTAACGTCACCGAAGCAGGTCAGACTGCGTTAATTCGTGCACGGATATACCAACATCAGGGGCAATACGCTGAAGCATTGAAGTATCTGCTTGAACAGTTAATACAGATCGATCAGCCACTGCCTGAGCAAGCCAACGATCAGCTATCGTTACTGCTCGAACAGCTTACGTTTATCACTGCACAGTTCAGCGCTCAGGCGCTTACAGAGATGGGGGAATCGACGGATGATCAGCAGCATATCCGCCTCCAGCTGCTGGAACAGGTCAGCCTGCTTGCCCGCCAGCAAAGCCAGCCGTTACTGTCCGCCTGCGCCATCGGCCGGATGACTGAGCTGAGTCTACACCACGGTCGTACCTTTCAAACCGCATTTGCCTTTGTCAGCTATGCGTGGGTTACCAGTTGGTTTTGTGCGGACTTCTCTCTGGCTCAGACCTTCTCAGCGCAGGGTATGCAGTTGGCCTCCATGTTCGGCGGCGTACCCCAACCAGAAAATCATCTGTTCACATCCACTCGCGACAATCTCGCCACCAGTGCCGCCCTCATACACAGCAGTCAGGTTCAGCACTGGTTCACACCGCTGGAGAAGGTGCAGGAACAGCTGGAACAGATCGATTCGCTGACCGGCAGCGAAGGACAATGGTTACAACAGAGCGAATGTCGCTTATTGCAGGCACAACTGAACCTGTTCAGTGCTAAACCCCTTAGGGAACAGCGGGAAGAACTTCAGATACAACATCAACAGATGTTGGACCAACAGCAACGACATCAAGCTGAACGCTTACACGGCTCGGTTCTGAGTCTGATCGAGCAGCTCATCGACCAACAATCACTCCCGTCAGCGGTGGAATACAAAGATGGCTGGCAGGCGGTCAGCACCATCATCAGTGCCCTACTGCTGGACCAACAACACCTCTGGCCTCAGTTCTATCCCTGGGAAGCAGCACTGGAGAATGAGCTGGCGGGTTATTTCAGTGTCAGCGAAGCCCTGTTTTGCACGGCAATGATGCGACTGATTCAGGCGCAACAACAGCAAGCGTTAAGCCACCGCCGTCAACAGGAAGTCGCCCATCTTGAATCACGCATGGAGATTTGGGCACGTCACTGCCCGGAAAACTTCAACGGTCAGCTCTATCTATTGCGGGCCGAACTGGCGCGATTAAACGACCAGTCACCCGGCCGCTTTTTCGAGCAGGCGCTGAACGCAACAGAACGTCAGAATTTCAGCTTTCACCGCGCCCTGATCTACGAACGTTACGCCGACTATCTCAGTGCGGATGAACAAAACCATCTGGCCCGATTCTGTCTCAATGAAGCCCGCTGGTTCTACGAGAAATGGGGAGCTGACGCCAAATTAAAACAACTGGCACAGCGCCTCGCTTTGCTGGCAAAATAGTCATTCAAATAACAAGAATTGCAGTAGCGTATGACACCCTGGAAAGTACTGGTCGTAGATGACGAAGAAGGTATCCACGGCATTACCCGGATGATCTTCCGCGGTTATGAGTTTGAACAGCGGCCAATTGAGCTGATCAGCGCCATGAGCAGCAGCGAAGCAAAGAAGATGTTAGCTCAACATCCCGATACCGCCCTTGCACTGCTCGATGTGGTAATGGAAACCGACAACGAAGGTCTATTGTTGGTGGAACACATCCGTAACCACCTCAATAATCAGGATATTCGTATCGTTCTGCGCACGGGACACCCGGGTTACGCACCTGAGGCACAGGTCATCGTGAACTACGATATCAACGATTACCTGAGTAAAGCCGAGCTATCAGCATCCCGCCTGCTGACCTCTGTGGTTGTCGCCCTACGTTCTTTTCGGGATATCAAATCAGCCC
>NZ_JBFGYC010000320.1:0-4709 GCF_041587635.1 Pontibacterium sp.
GGCAGGTTGGATGGGTATAGAACGAAAAATGGTGTGCGTTGTGGTTCAACGGCAGGCAACCCACATGATGAGTTAAGGTGCCTGCCTGTTGAGTCGTATTCCTTAACGACGGCGCTTCGTGGGCTTTTTGCCCAGTGCACGCTCGCGTGCGCGTTGCTTCTGGGCACCGCGACTGTTGCGTCGGGGCGCTTTCTTCACTTCCCGTGTTAAGTCAGGTTCAAATCCCGGAAACCACTGTTGCGGCAGTTGGGTTTCGAGCTTGGTTTCAACCTCTTGCAGCAGGTAGTTTTCGTCCTCACATACCAGCGAGATCGCTAAACCAGTGCCGCCTGCGCGCCCGGTACGGCCAATCCGGTGGATGTAGTCTTCAGCTTTGAAGGGTAGTTCGTAGTTGACGACATATTTAAGCTCCTCAATATCCAGACCTCGAGCGGCCAGATCGGTGGCAACCAGCACCCGTGTTTTACCTTCCCGAAACTCTTCCAGTACCCGGTCACGTGCGCCTTGAGATTTGTCGCCATGAATCGCCTGCGTTTTCAGGCCATCCTTGCACATCTCTTTTGCCAGCGCATCCGCCCCTAATTTCGTCCGTGTAAAAATCAGCACCTGTTGCCAGTTTTGTGAACCGATCAGGTAGGAGATCAGCTCCCGCTTACGATCTTCATCCACGGCATAGACACGCTGCTCAACCTGAATTGATGCGGTATTACGCGCATCCACTTCAATCAGCTTCGGCGTCTTAAGCAGGGTTTTACTGAGCTTGAATATCTCGTCGTCAAATGTGGCCGAAAACAGCAGCGTTTGGCGAGTGGACGGCAGTACCTTCAATATCCGCTGAATCTCGTCCATAAAGCCCATGTCGAGCATACGGTCCGCTTCATCAAAGACCATATACTCTACCTGACTCAGATCGATGGCCCGCTTATACATCAGATCAATCAGACGCCCGGGTGTTGCCACAATAATATCAACGCCCGCTTTCAGATGATCGATCTGGCTGTTGATGCTGGCACCACCGTACACCAGTGCCGCGCGCAGATCGGTTTGCGCACCGTATTTAACGACGCTGGCATGAACCTGCTGTGCCAGTTCCCGTGTCGGTGTCAGGATCAACGCCCGCACTGATACTTTTCCGCTGGAGTCGCGTGCTTGTGCAGACAAAAACTGCAATATGGGTAGGGCAAACGCCGCGGTTTTACCGGTGCCCGTTTGCGCACCGGCCATCACGTCCAGACCTTCTAGAATCGCCGGAATCGCCTCAGTCTGAATCGGGGTCGGCGTGTTATAACCCTGCTCGGCCACTGCATCCAGTAATGTTTGATTCAAACCCAATGAGGCAAAACTCATAGCAATATCTCAGTCAAAAATTTTTGCGCAGTGTAACAGGTTTCGGGAAGTCTCGTTGTGCCCGATCAAGGTGGCAATTGTTTCTGGAAATATAAGACGTTCTGCAAACGTAAGGGCGGAATTAGCTTCCTACTTAACACACGTTGATATAGTGGTGCATTTGACTTGGGTCTGCCGTACTCAGTTTAGCAGCACCTGCTTGTCTGATTCATCGTATCGATACGTTCATTGTTCGACACGTACCCCGGATTCGATGTTACGTACGTTTTCAGGATACGGGTTGTGATTAAGGCTCGCAGGTTAGAGCGTCAGGCCGGTAAGTAGCAGGCGGTCGGGATGAAAGCGTCAACATTCAGTGTTAACACAAGAGGTCTGATACCCACTTTTGATACAGGTGCTCTCCCGTTGGCATGGGTTTACTGTCCTTTGGAAATGATGAGTAATATTCACTGTACGCTTTCATGCCTTGATCTTTGACTTCACTGGGGGCATGCCAAACGCATTTTTGGGCGAACTCAGCGGTGATGCCAGCCTGACTGTGATTGGCGACTGGTACAGTCAGCTGGGTGATATTCTGGCGGGTGGCGAAATTGTCTACCTGCCACAGGATGAAACCGCACTGGCCGCGACCAATCAGCTGTTGCAGGCGGATGATCGACTCTCATTTATGGCACAGAACAGTGCTCAGCTGGACGCGGTGTCCGTGCTGTATCACGCTGCCACGCAACAACTGCCGGATGTGGCGGCATTCAACACCTTATCGTCCCAGGCCCGCACCCCGCTGGAATGGGCACAAATTGCTTACGACACCTACCTCAGCCAGTCGGCGAACAGTACTGATGGCTCCGTCACCGAGCAGGTTACCAATCTGGTGAGCTGGATCTGGGGTAATGCCGCAGATAACAGTGAGACCGTAACGCTGGGGACCCAGTTTATCGATAACGGTGGAAGTTGGGCTGAAGCCACTCTTTATCTGGCGCAACATGCTAACCATCGCGATACCCTGCTGGATGCTGACGGCAACCTGACTCTGACGCAAAGCTACCAGACCGATGAGCTGGGCTGGGCACCCGATAACGGTGGTGATATCCTGCGCGGCGGGGAGGGTGATGACACTCTGATCGGTGGTCGCGGCAATGATACGCTGGATGGCGGCGCTGGCACGGATACCGCTCGACAGGCCTACAACCAGGACGACTATCAGCTGCAGGTGAATGCGGCCGGTGAAGTGGAGCTGGTATATCGTGATCAGGCCTATGTGGAAGCCGATACGCTGATTGATATCGAATCGTTAGTCTTCGCCGATCAGTCACTCGACGTAACTTTCAGTAATCTGGATGCCACGACCCTGAAGAATGTCGCAGCACTCTATTCATTAGTGAATGGCGCAGCCCCTACACGGGATGATCTGAACGATTATCAGACTCAGCCGACCGACCTGAATCAGCTGGCGACAGATCTGATGAGCTCTGAGGCTTATCAGGCAGCATGGGGTGGTTTAAGTAACAGTGAGTTCGTCTCTCAGGTGACAGCTGCAACGCAAGGTGCTGCATTTACAGGCGATAACCTGACTTACTGGACCAACCAGTTGGACAGCGGTTATACACGTGAAGAGGCCTTTGTTGCCTTGATCGGGAATACGCATTATCAGAACGCTCTTTTTGCCGATGGGGGCATGGTGGTCTGATTTTCTATCAGAGCGACTGTGATTATGAGGTGGGCTTGATGTGTGTCGAGCCCCTTCAGCACTCAAAATATATCAGGTAACCCTCCCCATTTCTAACTGACTTTAAAAGTAAAAGTTACGCCACATTAAGCAGCGGTATGCCGTCCCGCTTTAATCAGCCCTGCAATTGCTAACGTAAATGAGCGTCTGCCAGCTACCACATCCAAGCCCTCCAGTCATTGCCGGAATCGTCTCTGCCTTAATCGGCATTAGGCTTGTTGTAACCCGGCTCCGCTAAAGCCTGATTCATACCCAATGAAGCAAAATCTATATTAATTTCGCTTAGCTAGACATTTTCCCGCTGAAAGAGGATGGGGTAGTGAATTCATCAGAAGCTATGTCGACGAATTAAAGTGAAGCAAGTTCGCCTTAATTCGTTGGGTGGGTTTTCAGATACTCAATAAACTGCCCGTATGGAACGGGTTTGCTGAATAGATATCCCTGGCCCTTATCGCAGTCATGCACACGCAGAAACTCGCACTGTTCCTGTTGTTCGATGCCTTCACCAACAACTCTCATATCCAGGCTATGAGCTAAGTCGATGATGCCCTTTGTTAAAGCACGGCAATGCTTGTCCTCGATAATCTGATCGATGAAGGACTTATCTATTTTGAGAACATCAAACGGGAATCGGGATAGGTAGCTCAGTGACGAGTAGCCGGTACCAAAGTCATCTATAGCCAAGCAAACCCCTAGATTGCGCAGGGCATTCAGTGTCGTCAGTGCTGCCTCAGTGTTATCCAGCAGCGCACTTTCGGTAATCTCTAACTCTAAATTCTCGGCGGGCAGTCCTGAGGCAGTCAAGGTGTCGGATACCGTTTGTACGAGATCACCCTGACGAAACTGCACAGGGGAAATATTTACTGCGACACGAACATCTGGGTAACCTTGCTGCCGCCACTGAACTGCCTGTTGGCAAGCCTGATTCAGAACCCATTTGCCCAATGGATGGATCAGGTCTGATTCCTCCGCAAGAGGGATAAACACAGCAGGAGAAACGGAGCCAAATGTCTCGCTGTTCCAACGCAGCAGCGCCTCGGCTGCGTAGACCTTGTTGTTACTTAAATTTGTCAACGGTTGGAAGTGTAGTTCCAGAGCGCCATCTTCGATGGCTGTCCGAAGCTCGTTTTCCATTTTCAGGTGAGCGGTAACTTCGTCATTCATCTCTTCGGTAAAGAAGCAG
Organism: Pontibacterium sp.; assembly: GCF_041587635.1. NCBI lineage: Bacteria > Pseudomonadati > Pseudomonadota > Gammaproteobacteria > Oceanospirillales > Oceanospirillaceae > Pontibacterium > Pontibacterium sp. The sequence goes on from NZ_JBFGYC010000320.1 coordinate 4,257, forward strand.
AAGGCATTACGACCCATTGCTTTGGCCCGGTACATAGCAGTGTCGGCAAAGCGCATCAGTTCATTGATTTCTGTACTGTCATCTGGGAACAGTGCAATGCCTATGCTGGCAGTGATCACAATGTTCTGGTCAGCCAGAATTAACGGCTTACAAAGACTGTTGATGATATGTCGGGCGACAGTCTCAGCGTTGTGTTCGTTAGATAGGTTGCTAATAATCACTAGAAATTCGTCGCCGCTGAGGCGCGCGGTTGTATCTTCCTGACGAATACAGCTTGAGATGCGGCGGCCAGCCTCTATGAGCAGTTGGTCTCCGATATTATGGCCCAGCGTATCGTTCACACGCTTGAACTTATCTAGGTCGATAAAGAGCAGGGCGCCTTTTGTCTTGTTGCGTGTGCAGCCGGTGATGGCCTGTTTCAGTCGATCGCGCGCGAGAATGCGGTTTGGAAGA
>NZ_JBFGYC010000321.1:0-4704 GCF_041587635.1 Pontibacterium sp.
AGGCGCTGGCCTTCTTTGACCATCGGCACACGTCCGCTGGTCGAGACCGCCGTCACCATCAAACTTGCACCCTCTTTAAAACCCAAAAGGCGTGAGCTAATCCGCCCGGTTGGTGAACGTAACTCTAGCTGGATTTTCTCTCCAACCTGAGGTTTCACCTCAGCCAATGCAGGGCTGTCCGGAAGCTTTTTCAGCGCTTCTTTCATCAATGTCAGTCTAATACTCAGAGGGTGAACAAAAGGCTAGCTAGCTTAAGGGATTTTCGAATCTGCTGCGACTTTAAATCCAAGCGCACGCGCTTGCTGTCGAAGGGTTTCGTCCATCTCTCCGGTAACCTGTAAAGAGCTGAATTCCCTTCGCTGTGGATACTGCTTACGCAACCGATCAAATGACAGGGCACGCATTTCGGCCTCTTCATGCAATGTGCGGCCGAGATCACGGTCGTCCCGATACGGGTCGTAGCGTAGACGAATCAGATCCAGTGCCGTTACATCACCATTAACCATGACCTGTTTAATCGCAGGCTCTGGCAGAAAATCTTCCAGGGTTTTTGTCTGTTTTATCCCGAGCGCCTGACAACAGGCTTCATACAACATAAAGGTGCCACGAATTTTACCGTCGTGACTGTAACCTGCGATATGGGGTGTCGCAATCTCGGTGACTGCAGCTAATGCGGGATCAACGACGGGCTCGTGTTCCCAGACATCAAGGATCAGTGTCAGATCATCTCTTAGCTTTTTTAGCGTCAACAAATCAGCATTGTTGATAACCGGCCCACGCCCCGCATTGAGCAAGATCGTGTTCGGTTTCAGCCGTTTCAGCTCAGGCTCAGCTAGCAGATGATAACTGGGGTGATCTCCTTCGCGTGTCAGTGGCGTATGCATACAAACCACATCCGCTTCACTCAACAGCTGATCCAACGCCACAAAACCAGCATCTCCGTTTGCTTCACGCGGTGGATCATTGATCAGTACGTTGTATCCCAAGCCCTGTAAGCGTTTCTGTAAACGCCCGCCGACATTACCCACACCAATAATGCCCCAGGTACGTGCGGCGGGATCAAATCCCTGTGTCTGAGCCAGATGAAAGATCGCACTGAGGACATACTCCACCACTGCATCTGCATTGCAGCCCGGGGCACTGCTGAAAGCGATGCCCTGCTGCTGTAGATACTCGGTATCAATATGATCGGTGCCAATCGTTGCAGTACCGATAAACTTTGGAGATGCCTTCGCCAGTAACGATTCATTCACCTGAGTGACAGAGCGAACCAACAGTAAATCCGCATCACATACATCAGCGGGACTCATGTTTCGCCCTGCTACACGCTTTACATTGCCAAATTCAGAGAATATTTCCTCAACCAATGGCATATTTTCATCCGCTACGATGTTTAACTTCATTTACCCTACCAATTCGCTCAAAAGCGCCTGTAAATGGGCTTTCAGGCTTTACAAATTCACAAGATTCAGGCTCAATGCGCCGACTTATTATTTCCACATTGCTGCAGTTCATTAAACGGTAACACTCAGTTGATCGTACGCTGGCGAAAAGAGCAAGAATATTACATCGTGCGCCTCTATCAGGATCTGATCGGTGACTGGATTGTCACTCAGTGCTGGGGAGATAGTACCTGTAACGACAGCACAGTCACACATACCGTTGCACGTTCATACCAAGCCGGCAGAAATTTACTCAAAGAGATCAATCGCGAACAGAAACAACGCGGTTTTCGTCCGGCTAAACGAGATGAAATTCAACTCGGCTTCGATTTCAACTAAGTTCCATCCAGAAAATACTACTAAAGTCCGAATGGCATTATTTTTTGTGGTGTTATTCTTGCCTCTATGTCCCCCCATAAAAACAATACGCATGGGTTCCATAGATGAACAACACTGTATCCGGCAATTATCTCAAAAGCTTTAGTATTGTCTTTGCACTTGCCGCACTCGCTGCCCTCGCAGCATTTGTAGTGGATGTCCCGGTCTCCGTTACTATACTCATCATCGTTGTCGCTTTTATTAGCTGTGCAATCACTCAGATCGTGATTCATCGTACGGTTGTAGCGCCCTTCCTTAGTCAGACAAACGATGCAGCGGAAGGACGCCGCACCGCTGAAGACAGTTATGCTCTACCTGCCCTGCAATCACTGGTATTGGGATTTCAGCGTGGTCGAACCATCAGCGACCTACTCTCTGCAAAAACAAACTCCAACGCCATTGCGGCTGCCGAAGTATCATTTTCAGCGGATAATCTGCGCGCCAAACTGGATGTTCAGGTACGAGAGATTGCACAGATTGCTGACAACTCTCAGAACATGACTGAAACCGTACAACAATCTGCCGATCAGGCCTCTCGGGCAGCAGAGCTGGCTAAACACGCCAAAGATACCTGTGAGCAGGGACAAACGTCCCTGGAACAAGCACTGCACAAAATTGATCAGTTAAACGAGCAAAGTGGTGAAACGCTTCAGCTGATTGAACAGCTAAACGAAAAATCCAATCAAATCCAGAGCGTCACTAAAGTCATTGAAGAGATCGCTGAGCAAACCAACTTGCTTGCACTGAATGCGGCAATCGAAGCCGCCCGCGCTGGGGATCACGGCCGGGGATTTGCCGTCGTTGCCGACGAGGTACGTCAATTGGCTGCACGTACCGCAGGTGCGACGGGTGAAGTGGAAACCATCGTTGACGAGATACAATTGGAGACACGTCAGGTGGTGTCGCGCATTACAACGCTTTCCGGCAATGTTGAAGACAGTAGCCGCATTATGTCGGAAGTTAGCAATCAGCTCGGGGGCATCTCCTCTCAATCCGCAGCGGTCGAAGAGCAGATTTCGATCATTGCCGGTGGTGCCTCAAACAATCAGGACAATCTGGAGATGATCTCTGCGTCGATTCAAAAGATTCGATCTGAAATCATATCCAGTGATGATGAAGTACGAGTCTTGGCCAACCAGGCGTCATCGCTGATGGAGGTTGCGGAAATTTCAAGCGCTGTACTGGCTGAGCATACCGAAACCAATTTCCATAAGAGCTTCTATGAAGCTGCTCGTCGTTGCGCTGACAAAATTTCCGAAGTTTTTGAAAATGAAATTCGTTCTGGCTCTCTTAGCGAAGCGGACCTGTTTGATCGCGATTATCGGCCCGTTGATGGTACTAATCCGCAGAAATACTCCACCCGTTACGATCAATATACCGATCGTGCTTTACCACCGGTGCAAGAAGCCGCATTGAATGACAACCGCGACCTTGTCTACGCCATTGTGACCGATCCCAACGGTTACGTACCTACCCACAATAATCAGTTTGCCCACCCTCCGACCGGAGACTATAAAACCGACCTCGTCAAAAGCCGCAGTAAACGTCTTTTTAATGACCGCACCGGCGCACGTTGCGGATGCCATACTGAACGTATGCTTCTGCAAACCTATAAGCGCGACACGGGCGAAATCATGCACGACTTATCGGTACCGATCTTCGTCAACGGGCGTCACTGGGGTGGATTCCGCGTTGGATATTGGCCTGCTAAAGACTAAGACCGGCATAAATATTTGATCTGAATGGTTGGCAGGCCCTGCCAACCGCTTTATATTCTTTTTTGCGATACAAAAAGATCAAAAAGATTTACAGCGAGGTAACATGAGTAAGTTCGATTTTGCGGCAATGCCGGATGCCAACGGTTATTTTGGTGAGTACGGTGGCCAGATCATCCCACCTGAACTTAAAGAGATTATGGATGAGATCGACGGTGCCTACGAAGAGATTCGTCAGACCCCTGAATTTCAGGAAGAACTCGACTCGCTGTTCGCTGACTATGTAGGTCGTCCTAGCCCTGTTTATCATGCCAGCCGCTTGAGTGCTCAATTGGGCGGAGCTCAGATCTACCTGAAACGTGAAGATCTGAACCACACCGGCGCACACAAGATTAATCACTGTCTGGGTGAAGCCCTGCTGGCGAAATACATGGGTAAAACCAAAGTAATCGCTGAAACCGGAGCGGGTCAGCACGGTGTCGCGTTGGCAACAGCCTGTGCCTTGGTGGGTATCCCATGTGAAATCCATATGGGTCAGGTAGATATCGAAAAAGAACATCCGAATGTGACTAAGATGAAAATCTTGGGCTGCAAGCTGGTAGCCGTAACCCGCGGTACAGCAACGCTGAAGGATGCCGTCGATAGCGCATTCGAAGAGTATCTGAAAGATCCGGTCAACTACATCTACGCGATTGGTTCTGTGGTAGGCCCACATCCTTTCCCGAAAATGGTACGCGATTTCCAGAGCATTATCGGCACCGAAGCTCGCGAACAGTTCATGACCACGCATGGCAAACTGCCAAACTACATCACCGCCTGTGTGGGTGGTGGCTCAAATGCGATGGGCGCATTCACGGCCTTCCTGGATGACAAAGACGTCAAGCTGGTTGGTGTAGAGCCTGCAGGTAAAGGTCTCGACACCAAAGACCACTCCGCCACGCTAACACTGGGTAAACCAAGCGAACTTCATGGCATGAAGTGTTACGTTTTAGAAACTGAAGACGGAGAACCGATGCCAGTTCACTCCATCGCCTCCGGCCTGGACTATCCGGGTGTAGGTCCACAGCATAGCTACCTGAAAGACTTAGGCCGTGTTGAATATGATTCAGTGACCGATGAAGAGTGCCTGAACGCATTTATGACTCTGTCCCGTGTAGAGGGCATCATTC
>NZ_JBFGYC010000322.1:0-4700 GCF_041587635.1 Pontibacterium sp.
ACTCCTCGATCACGATCAGCTCGTCCACAGTTTGCGCAAACTCACGCAACTAGCTTTCTTCAAGTGGCCAGGTCACCACGACTTTAAACAATGACAAACCCAGTTCGTCACGCTGCTGCTGACTGATACCCAGATCGTTCAGTGCTTCCAGCGTGTCTGCGTAGCTCTTGCCCGCAGTCACGATACCAAAACGCCGCTTGGCTGAATCTTTGGTTACCCGGTTCAGGTTATTGGCTTTAACGAAGGCTTTAACTGCGGGAATACGCGCCACCGCCATACGGTGATCCTGATCCACCGACTGATCCGGCCAGCGGATATGCACCCCACACTCCGGCATCTCAAAGTCGGTCGGCAGAACCGTCTGCGTGTGTGCCGGATCCACATCCACCATGTACCAGGATTCAGCAATATCAGACACCGACTTCACGGCCACCCAAACACCCGCAAAGCGCGACAGCTGGTAGGCAACCAAGCCGTAATCGTAAATATCCTGTACGGAAGAGCACTGCATCACCGGGATACACAAACCGGACAACACATACTCACTCTGCTGCTGAATACTGGAGGACCGGCTCATCGGGTCATCGCCCACCGCCATCACCACACCACCCTTCGGATGGGTGCCCCAGAGATTACCGTGATGCAGAGCATCGGCCGCCTGATCGACACCCGGACCTTTGCCGTACCAGAGGCCAAAGACGCCGTCGAATTGACTGGAGCCAAAGAAATCGATCTGTTGAGAACCCCAGACAGCGGTCGCCGCCATTGCCTCATTCACACCGGGGTTAAATTTGATGTTGCGCTCACCCAGCGCTTTACCGACCCGCTTGGCATCCTGATCAAAATGGCCAAACGGGGAACCGCGATAGCCGGAGATAAATCCGGCCGTATTCAATCCGGCTTCCTGATCGCGCCGGTGCTGTTCAAATGTCAGGCGCAGATACGCCTGATTGCCGGACATAAATACCGGGCCGTTTTGTTCTACATAAGTCTGTTCTGGACGTTTTTTCGGTGCTGACATATTCACTTCCATCGATACAAAGTGCTAAAGCCACCGACTGCATAAACAGATGGCTGTGGTTCAAAAGAGTGTGGCTGGACTAAACGCTGCGCATACCGCTGGCAGTGCTCAGCCCATCATCGCTTTCACTTTTTGCGGAATCGGTTTTACAACGCCTTCGCCGGTAATGATCTTTTCCCCCTGCTCATCAAAGCACTCGGTACTTAAGGTCACGGTATTGGTGTCGTTATCGATCGCCTTCACCGTAACGACGGCGCGGTAGTCCCGGCCAAAAAATGCGGGCCGCAAAAACTCAACACTCTGCTTTAACCAGAGCGCACCTTGTCCCGGCATATCCATACCCAACAAACCGGAAAACTGAGAAACAGAAAACATGCCGTGCGCGACACGTTCGCGGAAAATACTGGTGGCGGCATACGCCTCATCGTGATGGGCAGGATTCCAGTCACCTGAAATCTCTGAAAATTGAATCGCATCCTCGTAATCAATGCTGTATTGCTTCTCTGCACTCATGCCCACGCGCAGATCCTGAACTGTCATACATCCTTTTGGTTTAGGTATATCCATGCGTACCCTTCCCCCACAGATCGTTCGATTTATAGTTATATGCTGTCGGGCCGCTTGATCATCTGATCAATCCGCACTCACCTCTGTGCGTATAAAATTTGACCAATCACTCATATGATCAAACCCTGTACAGCCCGCGTCTATCCTTGGGGTATAGAGCAAGCGCAATGCCAATACCGTTGGCATTAGCCTTTCGGACAGTCCACAGACCTCTATAGCTTTTATCAATCAAAACCATTTTATTGTTTAATTTTATTAAAAAGTCGTCTTTGCATACTATTTACCTATCGAAACGAACAACACCACGGAGATCGAAAACATGTTCCAGAATCGCGAAGGTCAGGCAGTCCCACAGGTAAGCTTCCCGGTACGTGAAGGTAACGATTGGAAAACCCTCACCACCGACCAGCTGTTTAAAGGAAAAACTGTGATCGTCTTTGCTTTGCCAGGCGCATTCACACCCACCTGTTCCAGCACTCACCTGCCGCGTTACAACGAGCTGGCACCCGTATTTAAAGCCAACGGCGTCGACGACATTATCTGTCTGTCCGTAAACGACACCTTTGTGATGAATGCATGGGCGGAAGATCAGAAAGCGGAAAAAATTACCTTCCTGCCAGACGGCAACGGTGAATTCAGCGAAGGCATGGGTTTGTTGGTCGATAAAAACGATCTGGGCTTTGGCAAACGCAGCTGGCGTTACTCGATGCTGGTGAAAGACGGCATCATCGACCAGATGTTCATCGAGCCAGACCTGCCAGGCGACCCATTTGAAGTCTCCGATGCAGACACCATGCTGAACTACATCAACCCAAATGCGGAACAGCCAAAGCGTGTAACCATGATCACTAAGCCGGGTTGCGGACACTGCACCCGTGCGAAGAATGCGCTGAAAGTACGTGGCTACAAGTTTGAAGAGATCGAACTGGGGACAAATGGTGTGAGCTACAGCACATTGACGGCGATTTCCGGTCAGGGTACGACCCCTCAGATCTTTATCGACGGCGAACACGTGGGTGGAGCTGATGAGCTCGAGAGCTGGTTGGGCGCTAACGTTTAAGGCGCTGACGCGCGGTTTTTACAGTAGAGTTGGTTTTGGGGAGAGCTTTTTAGCTCTCCTTTTTTTGTTTGAGGTTATTTTTGCAGTCAGTCTGGATTTGCTAAGAAACACTGGAGAGTAAATCAATTTTTGTGGTTCTTTTTTGCTTTTCTTTTTCGCCCTGTTTGGGCGAGGTAAGGGGAGTCGCTGAACTCCCCTTACCAATCCCCGTCAGCCCCACTACTTGCCGGACTCCGTCCGGTTCCCTGTGCGTTTCGGCTTACCGTGGGGCTGCGGAACTCGTCGCTTCACTCCTCAGACAGTCCTCGCCTTAATCCACGATAACCCTGCAATGCTCGGCTTCGTAAAGGGGATCATATCCCTCAGTAACCTGAGCGTTTTACACAAGGATCAAGAGTAAAACGGTGTACAAAAATGATGCCTCGCTCGGATTGCATTCCCTTCTACGCAGCTGAGCATTGCAGAAATAAAGCGTTAAAAGCGAATTCTGTCTGAGGCCAAAGGCCGAGTTCATTCGCTTAGCTTTATTTCGAAACGCGCAGGGAACACCGCAAAGCGGTGCAAGTAGTAGGGTTGGCCGGGATTGGTAAGGGAGGGACAATCCCCTCCCTTGCCTCGCCCAAGAGGGGCGAAAAAAGAAATTGAAACGCACACCTCAAAGCTCAAACAAGCGATGAAGGAGGCATTACTTCACGTATGGATTCCGATTCCCCTGCCGCTCCTCAATCAAATCATTCCGCTTCCGTTCCCAGTCATCCACCGGATCTTGCTTCGCCCATGCCTCAAACATCCGACGCTGTTGTTTACTCAGCCGCACACCATACATATCCCGCATATAAAAATAGGTCCGCGCAATATCACCCCGCAGATACGGTGCTGGCTCTGCCTTACGGGCTTTAAAGTCGATCTCCACATCACAGCTGCCGTAGGCGCGCTTCTCACCTTCCAACATCCCGAAACGGTAGTTAGAACGGTCCCCGTTCACCTCGCCAACTGCCGGAACGAGGTTGTGCATATCGGCTTCCATCTGCTTAAAGTCCGGATTCTTGCGGCAGTTCTTACGTCCACCGTCCTGCCAACACTGCAGCTGATGACCAAACGCCCAAGCCGGCATCACATGTTCCCACTCGATGCGTTTGGCACGCTTGGCATTTTTTCGCGGGTCATATCCACAGCTATCCAGATCTGGGATCAGCTTTTTACCCTGCTTTTTATAATCGCAGCCACAGTAAAAACTCACCGGCTGATCAGCATAGATCTCTGCCAGAATACGTTTCGATTTACTGAACGAGGGTTGTGCGGCGTGCGCCACGTTAAATATGAGGAGAGCGACTAAAAAGGTCCTTAAGAACATAACGGCATCCAGACATACGTCGGCACTCCTTTGCCTCTAACTTTGTCGCCTGCTTCCCTGATCGTATGACGTGTCAGATCGATCTCAGGCGAAACGCTGATGGGTATAAACGCGCCGATAGTAGCATGATCTTCCTTTCAACTGGCTGAACAAACCTGTCGGATACCATCGAAAAAATCTTCAGCGGTGATATAGTGTGCGCCCTTTTCCTTCAAGCCTAAAACACGAGACATCCGCACCATGGAATACGAATTCAGTCAGGATTTCACCGGCCCGGAAGCCCGCTTTTCAATGGGTCATGAAGCACTGGGTTACTGGCTGACGCAGGAAGTGGGAGACCGGGCGGACAAAATCAGTTCGCTGTTTAAGGCACTGGATAACCTCACCCAAGGCACCGCATGGGACTTTGAGATGGAAGGTTTCGAATACGACCTGATGCTGAGTCGTGACGACGCCTCAGTAAAAGCCCACAGCCTTAATGCCGGAGACGAAGCCGATCTGGAAGAGGATATGGATTTCTACGATGCCGAATCCTCCGCCCGTTGTGGCTTAGAGGACTTCTCTTCACTGCTGAAAGACTGGGCAGAGTTCGTGGGGTATTCAGCATAAGAATATTTAAATTGTCGGAACGTATGAATAACTATATTACTTAAGACAACGTCCCACCCGAAGGTGATCTTCCCCCGAAAAATGGACTG
>NZ_JBFGYC010000323.1:0-4678 GCF_041587635.1 Pontibacterium sp.
GGTTCCTGGGAAGTTCTGGCTGAGCCGATCCAGACTGTCATGCGTCGCCACGGTATCGAAGAGCCGTATGAGAAGCTGAAAGCCCTGACCCGCGGCCAGGAGATGAACAAAGAGACCATTCAGACGTTTATCGATACGCTGGACATGCCTCAGGAAGCAAAAGACAGCCTGAAAGCACTGACGCCGCAGAACTACATCGGCAACGCAATCGATCAGGCAAAAGCGATCTAAGCACTTTACTGATCTAAAAATAACGGGGCCTGGTGCCCCGTTTTTTCTGACTCCAATTCTGATTTAAAAGACACTACACATGGAAAAACTGACTGCATCGGACGGCACTTCAATTCGCTACATCAGTATCGGTCACGGCCGACCACTGATCTTCTTGCATGGCTGGACGGCCAACGCTCGCGAATGGCTCCCTTTTGCATCCGAACTGGCTGACGAGTTTCAGGTGTTTTGCTGGGATGCCCGCGGCCACGGCGACCACCAGTACGAGGAAGACAGCGACACCCATATCAGCACCATGGCTCAAGACCTTCAACTGCTCATCGATAAATACGATCTGCAGGACGTTGTATTGGTCGGGCACTCAATGGGCGCGCTGACAACTTGGGAGTATATTCGTCAGTTTGGCACCGAGCGTCTGGGCGGTGTGTGTATTGTCGACCAGTCCCCTAAGCTCGTCACCGATGATAGCTGGGAGCATGGTATTTATAGTAACTTCCCCGCTGATAAAAACCAGCAATTAATTCAACGTCTATCTGAAAACTTCGCAGAAGGCGTTTTAGAATTGGTTGCTTTTGGCAACAATGTGCGCTCTCGGGAGAATTTCGAACGCAACTCCCGTGGCTTCCAGCAGATGCGTGAATACTTGCAGAAACTGCCGGGGCCGATGCTAACAGCATGCTGGCAATCTCTGACTGCACAAGATTATCGTGACATTGTCTCCGCCATCAATGTGCCTGCGTTGCTGATCTACGGCGACGAAAGCCAGTTTTATTCTCAGACACTAGCGAACTGGGTCGCGACCCAGATCAATGACTCCGAGCTGCATATCTATGAAAATTCAGATCACTCGCCTCAGCTTTGGCATCGCGAGCGATTTGTGTATGATCTGCGCCGTTTTGTAACACGCTTGAGTGAAGCCTGATCTAACTATGCTCGATAACATCCGTATTGTACTCATCAACACCTTCCACCCCGGTAACGTGGGCGCTGCAGCGCGCGCGATGAAAAACATGGGCCTGACAGACCTCTGGCTGGTGGAACCCAACGATTACCCGAACGACGAAGCAGTCTCACGCGCAGCAGGCGCTAAAGACCTGCTCGACAACGCAACGATCGTTAGCTCGCTGGAAGAAGCTATTAGCGACTGTCAGCTTGTCATTGGCACCAGTGCCCGCAATCGTACGTTTAATTTGCCACAACTGGATGCCCGCGCCTGCGCCGCCAAAGCGACAACCGAATCACAGCAAGGTAATGTTGCCATCGTTTTTGGTCGCGAAACCATGGGGCTGCACAACAGCGAACTGCAACAGTGCAACTACCATGTATTTATTCCATCCAATCCCGAATACCCGGTGATGAATATTTCACAGGCGGTTCAGGTCATGTGCTACGAATTATGGATGGAATCCAATCGCGATGACACGCAGTATCCGCAGCAGGAATATCCTCTGCACAAAGAGATGGGGTTATTCTATGACCACCTCGAACGGGTCCTGAATCGCACTAAGTTCATTATTCCTCAACATCAGGGAAAGGTACTGGAGAAGCTGCACCGATATTTTAACCGGTCACGCCCTGAGAAAACGGAATTGAATATGCTGCGCGGCATCCTGACCTCGGTCGAGGAAACACTTGATAACGAGAAGTCGTAACCGACTCACACAATTCTTTTTTGGAAATCGCTATGCATCAAGATCTCGCTACACTGTTAGAACAAACCGACCAGCTGCGCGAACACATGGACACCCTGCGCGGAGGCATACAGGCCGCACACGACCAGTCCCGCCGTCTGGAATATGATGCAGCTGGTATTAACGAATGCATGGCCAGCATCAAGAAATGCGTGCGTCTGGCTGGCAACAACCGTATGGCTGCCCTTTCTGCACGTGATATGCGTAAAGTGATGGGTGAGCTAGAAGAATCCGTAGAACGCCTTGCAGAGTTTATTGGCTAATGACAGACCAACCCTCCCCTTTCGGTGACATCTCCATTGAAACCTTTCTGCAAGAGTACTGGCAGAAAAAACCGCTGCTGATCCGCAACGCCTTTCCCGATCTGGAAGCACCTGTAGGTGCAGACGAACTGGCTGGACTGGCGTGCGAAGAAGATGTCGAAGCACGTCTCGTCATTCAAGGACCGGAAGAAGATCAGTGGGAACTGAAACACGGCCCCTTCAACGAAGACACCTTTGCTGCGTTGCCTGAAGACAACTGGACCTTACTGGTTCAGGCCGTTGACCATTGGGTACCTGAAGCAAATGAGATCGTTGAGCAGTTCCGTTTTATTCCCAACTGGCGTTACGACGACCTGATGGTGAGTTTCGCCAGCCAAGGAGGCGGGGTTGGACCTCATTACGATAATTACGATGTATTCCTGATTCAGACACAGGGCAAACGTCGCTGGGAAGTGGGAGGGTTCTTTGATCAGAACTCTCCACGTCGTCCCAATATGCCCGTGATGATCATTCCAGACTGGGAAGCTGAGAACACCTGGATACTGGAACCGGGAGATATGCTGTATATCCCACCACAAGTTGGCCACAACGGCGTCAGCGAAAGCGATGACTGCATGACCTATTCTGTAGGTTTCCGCGCACCGTCCCACGCAGAAATTTTGCGTAGCTTCACTGATTTTGTGGGGGAGAAACTCACATCGGAATCTCGCTATACCGATCCAGACTTAAAGCTGCAGGATAATCCTGGGCAGATTGAAGCTGAATCGCTGCAGCAGGTGCGTGACATCTTTAACCAGTACCTGAACGATGACGCGCAGTTATCGAAATGGCTGGGGGAATTTGTGACTGATCCAAAATATCCGGATCTGGATCAAGCCCCCGAAGATGATATCTCTCTGGAACAGTTACAGGAGACACTCGCTGACGGAGACCTGTTACTGAGCCGCAATGAAGGTAGTCGCTTCTCTTTCTTTCAGCTCCCTGAAAACCAGGTTCGGCTGTTTGTAGACGGCGAAAGCTTCCTATGTGAGGACGCAACCTGCTCACTCGCCACCTCTTTATGCCAGAACCCGAACATTGTGATCAATCAGGGTGACTGGTCTGATGAGGCACTGAAAATCTTGGTTCAGCTGCTGAATCAAGGCTCCGTTTACTGCGAGTAACGCGGCTCCGCTCTGTGCCGGAACGCAACTTATGCGTTTCCGGCAGCCTCCTCTTCCACCGATTTCGCGACCTCCACGATTAAACGGCGAATCCACTTGTGTGCACTGTTGTGCTGTAGAAGCGGACTCCACGCCATCTTGAGTTCGAACGGTGCAATTTCAAAAGGCGGCTCTTTAATCACCAGATGGGGATTCCCTTCCTGCGCAACAGCCGCTTTTGTCGGAATCGTCACCACCAATGATTTTTGCTGCGCCAGCAGTGCCGCCGACTGATAGTGCCGGGTAAAGACCGTAATGTGCCGCTGACGACCGATTCGCTGCAGCGCTTCGTCCACCCAACCAAGACGCTTGGTATCCTTAGGCGTTAGCCCCATCCCCGCTCCCATGCCGGTTTTACTCACCCAAACATGGTTTGCCTGAAGATAAGCATCCAGCGAAAACCGATCCACAATTGGGTTTTCGGCACTTAACAGGCAGGAGAAGCTATCACGCCATAATGTCACCTGATGAAACGACTGCGGCATGGAGTCAAAACGGTTTATAACCAGATCGACCTGACCACGCTCAACCTCCAGAAAACTCATATCACTTGGCGTCAGGATATCCAGCACGACTTCCGGTGCTTCATCGCGCAAACGCTCCAATAAACGCGGCAATAAGGTTGCTTCCCCATAATCACTGGTCATGATCCTGAAAACTCGATCACTGGACGCCGCATCAAATTCCTTATTGGGTTCGACCGCTTGCTCAATCGTCGCCAGTACCTGCCGAATGAGCGGCTGAAGCTCCTGTGCACGCTCAGTAGGCATCATCCCTTCGCTACTACGTACCAGCAACGGATCATCAAAGGTCTCCCGCAATCGGCGCAGCCCGTTGCTCATAGCCGGCTGCGTAATACCAAGCACGCTGGCTGAGCGCGTCACATTACGCTCCCTTAATAAGACATCCAGATACACCAGTAGATTAAGATCAATCCGTTCCAGATTCATAAATCACCCTCTCGCAGACTGACTAACTCGGCCACGTAACTGTTTGGAAACATTAAACGATTGTATCACATTCACGAAAATGATACCCAAGATAACCACCATTTATTTCATTTATGCCGCAGAGCACTCTAGTATTGATCTCGTTCCCGAATTGAGCGGCCACAACATAGGCTGCCCCCTAATAATGAAGGATTAACCATGTCTACATTAAACAAAGATATCGACAGCATCTCCGCACTGAAAGCGAATGCCGGCAGCCCTTGGGATGCCATCAACCCAGAATCTGCTGCGCGCATGCGTGCTCAGAACAAATTCAAAACTGGCCTGGACATCGCTAAGTA
>NZ_JBFGYC010000324.1:0-4669 GCF_041587635.1 Pontibacterium sp.
ATGTTCATCAAGGCCAGAAGTGACAAAGACTTCGTTAAACAGGCCGGATATATGGCAGCAACCTGCCACGTCATCGAAGCATAGAGCCTTTGCAAACTGGGAGGAGACCATATATGGGACGAGCGCCAGCGATTCCCAACAAAACACCACCACCTCAAAATTTAGACAACAAAAAACCCCGCTCACCGAAGTGAACGGGGTTTTCTAAAAGCCTAGCTTAGTGAATCAGCAGATCAGCCTTTGATATCAGCTTCTACTTCTTCGAAGCGCTGTTCGATAGAACGTGCTGGAGGCGCAGTTGCCAGCGTCGCAACGATGATTGCAACGAAGGCAAAGATGATGCCCGGAATGATCTCATACAGATCAAACAGACCACCGCTCAGCTGCTTCCAAACCACGACAGTCACACCACCAACGATGATACCGGCCAGTGCACCCGCTTTATTCATACGCTTCCAGTACAGGGACATAATCAGCGCAGGACCAAATGCCGCACCAAAACCTGCCCATGCATAGGACACCAACGCCAGAACTTTAGAGTCTTTATCCAGCGCAAGGAACGTCGCAATAACAGCGATCACAACCACGGCGATTCGACCAACCTGCACCAGTTTTTCCTGAGTCGCATTTTGGTTGAACAGTGCTTTGTAGAAATCTTCTGCCAATGCGGAAGAGGACACCAACAGCTGGGAATCTGCGGTAGACATCACTGCCGCCAGAATTGCTGCCAGCAATACACCCGCGATTGCTGGGTGGAACAGTGCATCAACCAGCACCATAAATACGGTTTCGTTATCGCCCAGGCCTTCAGGCAGGTAACCAATTGCTGCCAGACCGATCAGACAAGCACCCACCATAGAGATTGCAGACCAGATCACCGCAATACGACGTGCAGCCGGTACCGCGTCTTTGCTCTTGATACCTTTGAAACGCGCCAGAATGTGTGGCTGACCGAAGTAACCCAGACCCCAACCCAGCAAAGACAACGTACCGATCACGGTAATGCTGGTGCCGTCCGCGTTGGTAAACATATTCAGCAGCTCAGGATTTTTCGCCTCCACTGCCGCCAGCGTACCGCTCAAGCCTCCGATCTCGCCCATGGCGATCAGCGGCACCAGAATCAGTGCACCGACCATCAACAACCCCTGAACCACGTCCGTCCAGGATACTGCAAGGAAACCACCAAACAGGGTGTAGGAGATCACCGCCGCAGCACCCACAAGGACCGCAATGGTGTAGTCAAAACCGAATACGGTTTCAAACAGCTTACCACCCGCCACCAGACCGGAGCTGGTGTAGAACATGAAGAACACCAGTACAAATACTGCTGATACCACACGCAAACTGTGGCTGCTATCTTCAAAACGCTTTTCAAAGAAAGCAGGCAGAGTCAGCGCGTTGTCCGCTTTATAGGAGTAAACACGCAGGCGCTGAGCAACCAGCAACCAGTTCAGCCACGTACCGACCAGCAGGCCACCCGCCAGCCAGAAGGACCCGTAGCCTGCAGACATTGCGTAGCCCGGCAAGCCCATCAGCAGCCAGCCACTCATATCGGATGCGCCAGCACTCAGTGCACTTGGGATTGGACCCAGATTACGACCACCCAGTACGTAGTCGGATAGATCCTGCGTACGACGGTACGCCACGACGCCGATCGCCAGCATCAAGATCAGGTAAACAATAAAGGTAAGGGTTACCATGAAATGAAACCTCTTAGTTACGTTATGGTTATTATAGGTTTGGACAGAGCAGGCAGCCCGGATGACGCCTTTTCTTCATCACTGTATGAGCATGTATTAGCGCGGGATCTTCGCCGCTGCTGACAGGCAAGCACACTGGGAGATAGCTTATAGACAAAGTTCAAGGCGATTGTCCTAATTCACAAACAACGAAAGTTCATACGCTCAATTTTACACCCTTAGAAAGTCGTAACACCCCTCTAATCATATAAAAACAGGTATTTGTCCTGATCACGTCATACTCAGGCACGCCCAACTCTATTGATCCCTTTCGGAAGTCCTTAATACTGTTAGAAAAATTACCCAATCCACCCTTCCAACAGGCTTATCCACCCACCCAGGGACAAATAAAGCGTCAGTCTATTTTTACTGTATTTTTTCAACAAGCAGCCGTATGCTTCGAATTATTAACCTTCGAATGTACAAACAACTATAAAGTGGCACATCAATGGATAAATTGGACAAGCTTGATCTGGCGATTCTGCGCGAACTTCAGAAAAATGCCCGCGTGACAGTCACCGAACTGGCATCCCGTGTCGGCTTGTCCAAAACCCCTTGCCAGATCCGTATGAAGCGACTGGAAGAACAAGGCTACATTCTGGGCTATATCGCACTGGTTGATCAGAAAAAACTGGGGACTAAGCATGTCGCCTTCGTACAGGTTTCTCTTAACGATACAAAAACCAAAGCGTTAAAAGCCTTCAATGACGCAGTTCGCGCCATCCCTGAAATCGAGCAATGCCATATGATCGCCGCTAATTTTGATTACTTGCTCAAGGTCCGCACCACCGATATGGAGTCTTACCGCGCGGTGCTGGGTGAAAAGATCTCCTCCCTGCCCCATGTCACACAGACCAGCACCTTTGTGGTGATGGAAGATGTCAAAGATATAGAAGCCAAACTGCTCTGACCCGAGCTCATCTGGCAGGCAAATCGCCTAAACGCTTTTCGATTGAAGCATCACTAAGGAATTACTTTGAACCGCAAAGCCGTTTTGCTGGCTTTGGGCTGCGTATTGATGTGGTCCACTGTTGCCAGTGCATTTAAACTGACCCTGTCGCTGATCACTCCACTCCAGATGCTTTGGCTGGCAGTTGCGACCAGTTGCGGCATCCTCATTATAGCCGCCGCCATGCAGGGAAAGCTCTCGTTGGCACGCGATTATATGCGCGAATCGCCGGGCTATTTCATGCTGCTATCAGCACTCAACCCCACCGCTTACTACCTAATATTGTTCGCCGCCTACGACATGTTACCGGCACAACAAGCACAAGCCCTGAACTACACGTGGGCGGTGGTGCTGAGTATTCTGGCGGTGCCATTTTTAGGCCAGCGTTTTACGGTCATGAACGGTATCAGCGTACTCATCGCCTATACCGGCGTACTGGTGATCGCCACCCAAGGAGACCTGCTGGCGCTGGATTTTCAGAACCCGCTTGGCGTAGCACTGGGAGCAGGTAGCTCAATCTTTTTTGCCAGCTATTGGATTCTGAATACCCGCAAACCCCGTGATGCCGTCGCATCCCTGCTCCTGTGCTTTAGCCTGAGTTTGCCCATTCTGACAGTGCTGATGATATGGCAGGATGGTTTCAATGCCATTCCGTGGCCGGCGATCGGCGGCGGCATCTATATTGGTACCTTTGAGATGGGATTCGCGTTTCTGCTTTGGATGAATGCATTACGCCTGAGCACCAATACTGCACAGCTGAGTAATCTGGTCTACTTGTCACCGCCAATATCATTAATCCTTCTCGCCGCTATCGTCGGGGAACCGGTGATGATCTCAACTGTTATTGGCTTAGTTCTGATTATCGGTGGCGTCGTCATCGGGCAATTCAAACGTGCATAAATAGCGAACGCAAGATTGCCTCACCTGCCTTAACTCCCGCGTATGACGACCCTATCAGGTGCCGTACATCAGCGCTAACACCTTCATTTGTGACGCTTTTGTTATGGAACGACAATGAAACAATTCTTGCTCTTTTCGCAGAACGTCTATAATGACTGGATTAACAAACACACGCTAAGTTGTTGTTTTCAAAAACCCTTCAAGGATTAAGGTTAATATGAAAATCCAGCACAAAATTGTTGCTATCCCACTGGCCGTCATGCTCCTGGTTAGCACCGTCACATTTATCCTTGTAGAGACTTACCTTGAGTCCCAGCTGATTGAGCGCAACAAAAATGAACTGAACACGCTGGCTATGGCATCACTTGAGTCCGTTAGAACACTGGAAACAATCGATACTCAGGGTGAACAGCACGTTATTCGTTCATTTCAGAAACTGGCAGAAAATATTGCACATGCGGGTGATTTTCGCGTCACCTATATAGATGCCAACGGCAGAGTTCTTGGAGATTCAGATATAAGTTTCGACCAGCTATCACACATCGAAAATCACGCTGATAGGGAAGAAATACAACTCGCGCTGGCCAACGGAAAAGGAATTGCCGAACGCTACAGCGCTACGCTCTCCACTGATATGTTATATGTGGCCGTTCGCTCTAACGAGGGACATTACACGGATAATAACTCACATTTAGCACACCCTATTATTGCCCGTATCGCACGCTCGCAGTCCTCTATTTATGCAGCCATCTATGAGCTGAGAGAAACACTGCTCTTAACGGGCGTCCTAAGCATCGCGGCTGTTTTGGCATTAGGCTTGTTCGGTGCCCGCATTATGAAACGAACGGTTCAGAACGAGCAGCAACTGCTCGAAAAACGCGTTGAAGATCGCACCACCGAGATCTCTATACTGCAAACCTTTGGCGGCTTGCTTAATGCGTGCTCCACACTGGATGAAGCCAGCGAAGTATTAAATAACGTCATTCCCAGACTGTTGCCGGAATTTAAAGGCAGCATTTCGATCATCAAATCCTCTCGCAACCGGCTGGATCGTATCGCTGACTGGGGAGGCGACTGGCCC
>NZ_JBFGYC010000325.1:0-4666 GCF_041587635.1 Pontibacterium sp.
AGGTTGATCGCTTCACCCGCCAATGTGCAGCGCTTGGTTGTGCCAATCATCATCAGTTGGCCAAATGTCAGGGACTGCGCAGCAGAATTTCCTTCGATAACTACCTGCGGCTCCTCGTTGACCGGTTCTTCCTCAGAACGACGCAACAACATACGAATCCGTGCAAGTAGCACACGTGGGTGCAACGGTTTACAGACATAGTCATCAGCCCCCATTTCAAGAGCGGCCACCTGATCCATATCGTCATCACTAGCCGTGAGGATGAGAATTTTTCCTTGATAGGTCGCACGCACCGCCCGACATATGCTCAGCCCATCCATACCCGGTAGCATCAGGTCTAGAATCAACAGGTCGGGATTCATCTGTTCCAGCAACCGTTGAGCATCCGCACCGTTGTGCCCTACCGCCACATTGTAACCATTGCGGCTCAGATAAAGATCCAGCAATTCCGTCAGCTTCACATCATCTTCGATGAGTAAGATCTGCATATCTGTTGGGCTGTTCACGCGTGAATATCCTGCCTTGTGGTGTGTTCAACGTTGATCATAACGAAGCGCGCAACAAGGCTAAACCGCTTATTGCAGCTGACAGGCGTATTCAGACACCTCCGATGCATAAACCACGAACCCCTGATCACCGCGCTTAGCCGCGTACATAGCAAAGTCAGCATTGCGCAGCAACGCATCAATCGAAGGGCCGTCATCGGGATATAACGCCACCCCTACGCTGGCACTTACGGAGACAGTCCCCCCATCACTGAGCGGACAAGGTTCGGCCACGTGCTCAATAATCTGATGGGCAATACGGTCAATTGGTTCCGGGGAATGTAACCCTGTCAGCAAAATAACAAACTCATCACCGCCAAAACGTGCCACAGTATCACCTTCACGGACCACTTTACCCAGACGGGCAGCAATCTCCTGTAAGACCTGATCACCCGCTTCATGGCCAAGGGTATCGTTGATCGGCTTGAACTTGTTCAAATCAATAAACAACAGTGCGACGTGGTCATTGGTACGACTCGTCGCCGAGATCGCCGCTTCACAACGTTCCAGAAACAGTAAGCGGTTGGGTAGCCCGGTCAGAGCATCGTATTTCGCCTGATACTGTACTTGTGCATCGGCGGCTTTACGACGACTGATATCCTGATGGGTGCCGGACATCCGTAACGGTTTTCCACTGTCGGACCACTCCACAACATTGCCCCGCTCCATCACCCAAACCCAGTGCCCTTCTCTATGTTTCAAGCGCACTTCGCACTCGTAGTGATGCAGTTCATGCCGGAACAGTTGGCCGATCAACATATCCGACTTGATCCGGTCATCCGGGTGGATCAGGTCTAAGCGTGTTTGGATCGTGAGCGGTTTTAATTCATGCAGTTCATAGCCAACCACATTCGCCCAACGCTCATTGAGGGCGATATCACCGCTCTCCACCCGCCATTCCCAGGTACCTACATTGGTGCCACGAATAATCTCTTCCAGTCGTTTTTGCTCTAAAGCGAGTGCTGCCTCAGCCTGCTTGCGTTTGATGAGCATCCGCAGCAAAAACAATACGGCAAAAAGTAATGCCAACGAACCGGCCAGCAACAGTGTAATCAGACGTTCATCACCTTCTCGTAGTGCTTCTGTCTGTCGGTCCACCATCTCTTCCAGCTGAGATTGATAGTGCCAGAGCGTCGCCTGCGTTTCCCGCAGCTCTGAAACATCATTCACAATCGAAAACAGCAGCGACTTATCATCAAATACAAAGGGCACCGATGAAACTTCAACGGTACGTACTTCGCCATTAGCCAGGCGATGCCGAAAGATAAAAAAATTACGATGCTGCTCGGAGGCACGCGCTCGTTCCGCTGCGACCTCTTCTTTGGTGAGTGTATTGATCTGTTGGATCTTCATGGTTTGCAGCTGCGGCTGAGAGTAACCATAAAAACGGCTGGCGGCAGGGTTGGCATCGATGATTTCTCCGGAAGCCGGATCAATCAACAACATGATCGCACTATGCTGATCAAACACTTTTTGAATAGAGGGCAATGCTGCGTTACCCGGTTCTGCGATCGCAATTGCGGCCAGTAACAGCAGACCCGCCAGCAGGGTACGAAATATCCAGGTTGCTGTCGTTTCCAGATGACGAATTTGGGTGGTCATATTACAGCCCTTTATGATACTTATGGATCGAGCAATGCTGTATCAGCAAGGGTCGGTTCAGGAAACGATTTATGCGGTAGGAAACCCTGTTCAGAAGGTCCGTGCGCAGCGAGATAATCCAGTCGTTTAACCGCTTCTTCAATGGTTGGCCTGTGCCCGGCAGGAACCCACCACATCACCATCAGCGGGCCCTCACTACGTTGAAACCACTGGTCCCGACGTTTCAGAAAGCTAACGTGATCTGATTTGTAGACATAGTCTTTGAAAGCATCCATATCCTGCCAAACGGAAAGATTTGGTAATACGCCCGGTCGATCGGCAATCACGCAACTGGTGGCATTATTATCATCACCGACCAGACGCCAGATAAACCCGGGGTGTTGTTCTGCCAGTGTGTTGATCCGATCAAGGTTATCGACAAACTCCACCATCCGTGGGTCTGTCAATTCATAAAGCGGGGTCGCAATGTTCAATTGCGCGAGGTGGAACAGGCTCATACCACAAAAAATCCTTTTACTTCCTAATCTTATGAACCAACAGCTTATCTAAGCTGTTAGTAAATATTAGCATGATACGCAGATCATTCCGGACACTTTTTATGTATTCCGGATGCATCAGCCTTCAATATCAAACCGACATTGTCTGTATCGACGTAACACCCATTCAGATATAAGCCATCACCGAACAATTTCTTCCCATACTTTTCGCTCGATAAAGTGCCTTATCAGCGCACTGATATACATTAGCAAAATCGGATCCATGGTCCGGAGAAGAGGCTAAGCCAATGGAAATCGTACTACCCGCCGCCTCAGAATAGGTCTCAGCGACCAATACTTCATACCGTTTACGAATCCACTCAGCCTTACGAAAGGAGACATGAATATCCGTGGCGGGCAACAGAATCAAGAACTCCTCCCCACCGTAGCGACAGACCATATCCTCAGCTCTGCATTCATCCTGCATCAGCGTCGCCAACAGCTGCAATACTTGATCACCCTTCTTGTGACCCAGCTCATCATTGACCTTTTTGAAGTGATCGACATCGATCATCATCAGGGTGCAGGCGCCTACACGTCGGTCACCAAAGGTCTGCTCAACCTTATCTTCCATAAAGCGCCGGTTATACAATCCGGTCAGCGCATCACGAATTGCCTGATCATGCAGTTCATCACGCAGCTGGCTGATTTCGCGAATCTTCTCTTTCAACGTTCGGTTGGCTTCACGCACTTGGTATTCAAGTTTTTTCTGTTCGGTAATATCCATCGACATACCGATATATCGATCAACCTCACCGTCATCATTTTCCAGCGGGATTTTCACTGACCAGTAGTAATAGGTTTCATCTCCGGCGTTAAAGGTCTCAATACACGCCATACGCCTGCCCGTCTCAAATACTTGCCGGTCGGTATGATCAAACTCTTCACCCTGAATGTCGCCCAGTAATTCATAGTTATTCATGCCCAGAATTTTTTCGCTGGACAGTCCAAAGAGTTCTTCCGTTTTCTTGTTGATATAACGGAAACGACGTTCAGAATCCTTGATGTATACGTACGCTCCCACGTTATCGAGAATGGTGCTTAGCTTGGTTTCACTATCACGTAATCGACGTTCAGCCACCTTCAGCGCGGTGACATCGGTTGATATTCCAAACAGACCAATAATCTCACCATGCTCGTTATGCAGCGGCTTCTTGACTGTCAGGTAGTGCCGGTATTCATCCAATCCAGGCACATAGTTGATCTCCTCTTTTTCGATGATGTCGCCGTCTTCAATCACATAACGATCACTGCCTTCCACCAGCGATTTTGCGGTTTCTGCTCCGAAGAAGCGGGCATCGCTCTCCCCGATAATCTCTTCCAGTGGATAACCAAACAGGTCACAGACCTGACGGTTTGCATAGGTATAGTTGTAATTCACATCTTTGCAGTAAACGTATGCGCCCAGATTGTCGAGCAACGCAAATACATCTCGCTGATGGCTGGTAGACGATAAGAAGGGGATAAGATTGATGGCAAGAAAACGATGTTCTTCTGCGGATATTTCGGAACATCGTGCCTGATAAATCGCACTATCAATATGAAAAACAAGATCAGATTCAGATGTTCGTGCCTGTAGCAAAGGCTTTAGACGGGACTGCCATAGATCGCTCGACTCCAGTTCCTTTTCGGTCTGCCTTAACATGGTGGCTGCGCGAGCATTAACCACCGGGATTGACCAGTCAGACAGATCAACCAGCAGATAAGCCTGATTCAACTGGGTAAATACCGAATAGATAGTCATTGGTAATTACTCATTACGACACGTTCCCTGAACATAACGGATATCCAGATAGACATCCAACGTTACGGAACCTGGGTAATCCCCCTGAACCCCGTTTTCTCTGATCTATTCTCCGAATTCAGCCAGAATGATATATAGAATTTTACTTTTCTGTATTTAAATCTATAACTTACTCCTGAGTCTGGAAATCAAGCATGATAAAGTCCGTTATATTACAGCGGGCAGAAGTGCACAGTAGA
>NZ_JBFGYC010000326.1:0-4664 GCF_041587635.1 Pontibacterium sp.
CCGACAACCTTTTAAGAGGCTTGTAAAAAACATGCTAGCATTGCGTGGAGCACCTGCTCTTTCTGCTTTCCGTCACGAAAAGCTGCTGTCTGCTCTTCAGTCCAAAGTACCTGCGATCACTGCACTGTACAGTGAATTCATGCACTTTGCAGATCTGGAGCAAGATCTCTCAGCAGACGAACAACAGGTATTGGACCGTATCCTACGTTACGGACCAAAAGCCGACGTTGAAGAACCTGTCGGTCAGTTGTTTCTGGTTGTTCCCCGTCCGGGCACTATTTCACCATGGTCTTCTAAGGCAACAGATATAGCGAATAACTGTGGCCTGAGCAAGGTGAAGCGTCTCGAACGCGGTGTGGCATATTATATTCAGGCATCCGGCGATCTGGATCAAGCCGCATTGGATGCAACTATCGCCGAACTTCACGACCGTATGGTGGAAGCCGTTCTGCCAGATGTTGATGCAGCTGCAACGCTTTTTATTGAAGAATCCCCCGCGCCTTTGACCACTGTGGATATTCTTGCTGGCGGTCGTGATGCGTTGGTGACGGCGAATACTGCCTTAGGTCTGGCGCTGGCTGAAGATGAGATCGACTATCTGGTTGATAGCTTTAATGAGCTGGGCCGAAACCCAACCGATGTAGAGTTGATGATGTTTGCGCAGGCAAACTCGGAGCATTGTCGCCACAAGATTTTTAATGCGTCTTGGGATATCGATGGGGAAGCACAGGAGAAATCCCTGTTCGCTATGATCAAGAACACCAACGAGCTCGGTGGTGAAAACGTACTGTCCGCTTATAAAGATAATGCATCTGTTATCGTAGGCTCTAAAGCGGGTCGCTTCTTCCCTAATCCGGAATCGAAGCAGTACGGTTACAACGAAGAAGATATCCACATTCTGATGAAAGTGGAAACGCACAACCATCCAACAGCGATTGCGCCTCATTCCGGTGCGGCTACGGGTTCGGGTGGTGAGATTCGTGACGAAGGTGCGACAGGCAAAGGCTCCAAGCCTAAAGCAGGTCTGACAGGCTTTACGGTATCTGATTTGAACATTCCCGGTTTCGAGCAGCCTTGGGAATCTAACTACGGAAAACCAGATCGTATCGTGAGCGCACTGGACATCATGATTGAAGGTCCAATCGGTGGTGCTGCGTTTAACAACGAATTTGGTCGTCCAGCGTTGACCGGTTACTTCCGTACGTTTGAGCAGAAAGTAAACGGTGCCGCTGGTGAAGAAGTGCGCGGCTATCACAAGCCGATTATGATTGCCGGTGGTTTGGGTAACATTCGTGCTGATCATGTTGAAAAGGGTGAAATCCCGGTTGGTGCGAAGCTGATCTGTCTGGGCGGTCCTGCGATGCAGATCGGTCTGGGTGGCGGCGCAGCATCCTCTATGTCTTCAGGTACGTCTTCCGCTGATCTGGATTTCGCATCGGTGCAGCGTGATAACCCGGAAATGGAACGCCGTTGTCAGGAAGTGATCGACCAGTGCTGGCAGCAGGGTGATGAAAACCCAATCGCATTTATCCATGACGTAGGTGCGGGTGGTTTGTCCAATGCATTTCCTGAGCTGGTAAAAGACGGTGAGCGCGGCGGTAACTTTAATCTGCGCAATGTGAATAACGATGAGCCGGGCATGTCACCATTGGCAATTTGGTGTAACGAAGCGCAGGAGCGTTACGTTATGGCGGTTGAGCCAAAAGATCTGGCGCGTTTTGAAGCGATCTGTCAGCGCGAGCGTTGCCCATATGCGATTGTGGGTGATGCCACTGAAGAGCATCATCTGACTTTGGGTGATACTCACTTCGAGAACAAGCCGGTTGATCTGCCGATGAGCGTGCTGTTTGGTAAGCCGCCGAAGATGCACCGTGCTGTTGATCGTATTGAATATGACGTACCGGCATTTGATGCGACTGCAATTGATCTGAAAGACGCTGCTGAGCGTGTGATGAAGTTGCCAGCGGTTGCGTCTAAATCCTTCCTGATTACGATCGGTGACCGTTCCATTACGGGTACGGTTGCACGTGATCAGATGGTCGGACCTTGGCAGGTGCCTGTGGCAAACTGCGCGGTGACGACCGCTTCCTACGATACCTACGCCGGTGAAGCGATGGCGATGGGTGAGCGTACTCCATTGGCACTGGTTGACTCTCCTGCGTCTGGTCGTATGGCGATTGGTGAGACGATTACTAACCTGGCGTCTGCGAAGATTGCTGAGATTGCAGACATTAAGTTGTCTGCAAACTGGATGTGTGCGGCAGGTCATCCGGGTGAAGATGAAAAACTTTACGACACCGTTAAGGCGGTGGGTATGGAGCTGTGTCCTCAGCTGGGCATTACGATTCCGGTCGGTAAAGATTCCATGTCTATGCGCACTGTCTGGAATGATGACGGCGAAGACAAATCTGTAACCGCGCCGATGTCTCTGGTTATCACGGGTTTTGCGCCGGTGACCGATGCACGTAAAACGCTGACACCACAGCTACGTACTGATCTGGGTGAAACTGATCTGATCCTGCTGGATCTGGGTAACGGTCAAAACCGTTTGGGTTTGTCTGCGCTGGCGCAGGTTTACAACCAGGTCGGTCAGGATGTGGCTGACGTTGAAAATCCAGAACAGCTGGCTGCGTTCTTTGCGGCGATTCAGGAGCTGAATGCACAGGATCTGTTGCTGGCATATCATGACCGTGCGGACGGTGGCTTGTTTGCAACTGTTGCTGAGATGGCATTTGCCGGTCGTGCAGGTGTCGATCTGAACCTCGATATGCTGGCTGCCGATAGCAGCGAGTTCGCGGCAGCGCTTTACTCTGAAGAGTTGGGTGCGGTTATTCAGGTTAAGCGTGATAACACCGAAGAGGTGTTGACCGAACTGAATGCTGCGGGTCTGGGCGATATTGCGAAAGTGATTGGCTCGCTCAACGAAGATGATCAGATCTGTATTCACTTTGATGATGAAGAGATTTACGCTGAGAGTCGTGTGCAGTTGCAGCGCTGGTGGGCAGAGACCTCTTATCGTATTCAGGCGATGCGTGATAACTCTGAATGTGCTGAGCAGGAATTTGATACCTTGCTGGATGTTGCCAATCCAGGTCTGCATGCAGAACTTACCTTCGATATTAATGAGGATGTGGCTGCGCCTTATATTCAGACAGGTTCTCGTCCACAGATGGCCATTCTGCGAGAGCAGGGTGTGAACGGTCAGATTGAGATGGCAGCAGCGTTTGATCGTGCAGGCTTCGATGCTGTTGACGTTCATATGAGTGATGTCCTGGAAGGTCGTCGTACACTGGATGAGTTCAAAGGTCTGGTTGCATGCGGTGGCTTCTCTTACGGTGACGTATTGGGTGCAGGTGAAGGTTGGGCTAAATCCATCTTGTTCAATACGCGTGCCCGTGATCAGTTTCAATCATTCTTTACACGTGAAGATACCTTTGCGTTGGGTATCTGTAATGGTTGTCAGATGCTATCCAACTTGCACGAATTGATCCCGGGAACTGACCTGTGGCCACATTTCGTGCGTAACGTGTCTGAGCAATTTGAAGCGCGTGTGGCGATGGTTGAAGTGCAGGAGAGTAACTCTATATTCCTTCAGGGAATGCAGGGTTCTCGTATGCCTATCGCTGTTGCCCATGGTGAAGGTCGTGCGGAATTTGCTGATGAAACCCATCTGGCTAATCTGCAGGGCAGTGGGTCTGTTGCGCTGCGCTATGTGGATAACTATGGCAAGGTGGCGGCAACTTATCCGGCAAACCCGAATGGTTCTCCAGAAGGTATTAGCGGTGTTACGACTGAAGATGGTCGTGTCACCATTATGATGCCGCATCCTGAACGTGTATTCCGTGCCCTGCAGAACTCCTGGGCTCCGGATCATTGGGATGAGGATGGCGCTTGGATGCGCATGTTCCGCAATGCGCGTGTTTGGGTAGACTGATCCCTTAAAGTATTGATATACGAAAAGGCGGCCTTAGGGTCGCCTTTTTTGTATCTGTTTAGGGTGAGTACGATGACAACTAGGGCACAGTTGGAAAAGAGGACAGTGTCGCGTAGATCAGTTTTTATCAGTAGGGAGTTTCAAGCGCCACCAATTCAACATACCGCCTTTTAGTTCATACGCCTCAATGCCTGCCCGGCGTAATTTTCTAACGGCAGGGGTGCTCCGGTGCGCGCTCAGGCAAATGCAGATGATTGGTTTATGCACTGAGTCGAGTTCAGAAGCTGACACTGAAAAGCGCTGCAGTGGGAGGTTGATACTGCCTTGAATATGGCTTTGTCGCCATTCTGTGTGGCTACGGACATCAATCAGCTGGAAGTGATCTGAAATTTCGAGAGGATCGCAGGGGAGTTGGTTCGGATTAATTTCCGGGACATGTCCAAAAGGTAACCAGTCTAACCAACGAGGAAGTTTCATGGGCGAACGTAAATGTAGCCTTTTTGCTGAAGATCGATAATCGTTGGCAGTCCGGCCTGAACGACATCTTCCTCTTCTACTTCATATAAATCTTTGTGTGTCACTTTGTAGCCGTCGAGTGAGTTGCCGCAGATAATGAACTGCACATCTCTTAAGCGAAGCGAATCCAGCGTTATCTGTTTAGCTTCATCTTCTGCTGCCGCAATGAAATATTCGATAGCTTTACCGTGGACTACAACCTTAATATCAATAC
>NZ_JBFGYC010000327.1:0-4660 GCF_041587635.1 Pontibacterium sp.
CTGAAGCCTACCCTACATTTCCAGATGAATAGATTCGTCAAAATATCCTGCCTAATGCATTGGTTTGGGGCCAACCTTAAACCCCTGTTTAGGCCAACCACCCTCTGGTACCACCGTTTTCCATGCTGGCCCCATCTGCGCCCGCGGTCTGGTCGTTGTCTGGAAACAGCCCCCCCCATAGCATGAATATCAGAGCTATAACTTCGTGAGGCTGTCCTAGTGGATTAGGACAAACCGACGCTCGTCGCGGTATATAAAAACTGCGTCAGTGATACGGCACTGATGCAACGGTGGATAATAAATATGACAAGCCAAGCCAATGTAATTCCGGTTCAGTCTGGCCTTCCTGAGTTTGAAGATCGGGACAACCAGCAGACCAAATATACGACCTGTTATATGTGCGCCTGTCGCTGTGGCATCAAAGTCACAGTAGAGGACAACAAGGTCCGTTTCATTCAGGGTAACCCCAACCATCCAATCAATAAGGGTGTTCTCTGCGCCAAAGGCAACTCAGGCATTATGAAGCAGTACTCTCCGGCGAAGCTTAGCTCGCCGTTGCTGCGTAAGCCGGGTACCGAACGTGGTGCAGGTGAGTTTGAAGAGATCTCCTGGGATCAGGCGCTGGATATGCTGGAAAAGCGCCTGTCTCACATCCGTGCAACCGACCCTAAGAAACTGGCGTACTTTACGGGTCGTGACCAGATGCAGGCACTGACCGGTATGTGGGCGAGCCAGTTCGGTACCATTAACTGGGCTGCACATGGTGGTTTCTGCTCCGTGAACATGGCAGCGGGCGGTCTGTACACCATGGGTCACGCATTCTGGGAATTTGGCGATCCGGATTGGGATAACACCAAATACTTCATGATGTGGGGTGTGGCGGAAGACCACAGCTCCAACCCGATCAAACTGGGTCTGAAGAAGCTCAAAGAGCGTGGTGCTAAGTTTGTCGCGGTGAACCCTGTTCGTACCGGCTATCAGGCAATTGCCGATGAGTGGGTTGCGATCCGTCCGGGTACCGACGCGGTGCTGGCGCTGTCGATGGTTCACGTACTGCTGAAAAACAAGCTGGTGGACGAAGAGTTCCTGATTCGCTACACCAATTCGCCTCAGCTGGTCGTGAATACTCCGGGACAGAAAGGTGATGGCCTGTTCTATCGCGGCGAAAGCGGCGAGATCCAAGTGTGGGATCTGGTAAAAGAGCAGTATGTTGATGCGAACCTGCCTGACATCAATCCGGCCCTGTTTGGTGAGTTCACCATGCCGGATGGTACGCCTGTCCGCACCGCCATGACTATCATGATTGATAAGTACATGGACGCGCAGTACGCACCGGAAAATGCCGCGAAAGAGTGTGGTGTTGCCGCTGAAGATATCGAGCGTATGGCGCTTGAAATGGCGCACGTTGCGTTCAAAGAAACAATCACTCTGGATGTAGAGTGGACCGACTGGGCCGGTCGTAAGCAGGACAAGTTCATCGGTCGTCCGGTATCCATGCATGCGATGCGTGGTATCTCTGCTCATTCCAACGGTTTCCAAACCTGCCGTGCAATCCACTTGCTGCAGGTTCTGCTGGGCACGATCGACTGTCCTGGGGGCCACCTGGCGAAGCCACCGTTCCCGAAACATGTTCCACCGGGTATCAAACCAGCCAAAGAGATGGCGCCGAATACACCACTGAAATCGCCACCTCTGGGCTTCCCAACGTGTCCTGAAGATCTGGCGATTGATGCGGATGGTAATCCACTGCGTATCGATAAAGCCTACAGCTGGGATGCTCCGGTTTCTTGTCACGGTCTGATGCACATGGTGATCAGTAACGCAGTGAAGGGTGATCCGTATGAGATCGATACCCTGATGCTGTTCATGGCCAACATGGCATGGAACTCCAGCATGAACACGGCTCAGACCATGGACATGCTGTGTGAGAAGAAAGAGGACGGCGAGTACAAGATCCCGTTCATCGTCTGCTCTGATGCATTCAACTCCGAGATGGTGGCGTACTCTGATCTGGTACTGCCAGATACCACTTATCTGGAGCGTTACGACACAATCTCCATGCTTGACCGTCCAATCTCCGAGCCGCATGCCGCGTGTGACTCCGTACGTATCCCCGTGGTACAGCCGGATCGTAACGTGATGAGCTGGCAGGAAGTGATGGTTGAAATGGCAGGGCGCTTAGGTTTCCCGGCGTTCAGCAAACCTGAAGGCGGCCGTAAGTACGAAGGCTATAAAGACTTCATCATTAACTTCGAAAAAGAACCGGGTATTGGATTCCTGGCAGGTTACCGCGGTAAAGATGGCGACAAGTCTCTGCGCGGTGAGCCTAACCCACGTCAGTGGGAAGCCTACGAAGAGAACGAAGGTTTCTTCGAAATGGAGCTGGCACCGAATCAGCGTTACATGCGTCACGCGAACAAAGACTATCTGGAACTGGCGAAAGAAGCCGCGTGGGTCGGTTCGACCAACCAGATCGTCATCGAGCTGTACTCTGAGAAGATTCAGACGTTCCGTTTGGCGGGACAGGGCTTGTACGACGGTCCGATGCCAACCGAAGAGCACCACAAAGAGCGTCTGGTGAAATACTTCGATCCACTGCCAACGTACTACATGCCGTTGGAAGAGCAGCGCATCGATCGCGAGGAATACCCATTCCACGCCGTCAACCAGCGTCCAATGTTTATGTATCACAGCTGGGATAGCCAGAACGCGTGGTTGCGTCAGATCATGTCGCAGAACTACCTGTTCATGAACCGCGTGGCTGCCGAGAAGATGGGTATTGATGACCTGTCCTGGGTATGGGTTGAATCCCATAACGGTAAGATCCGTGTGCAGATCAAGTACATGGAAGGCACCAACGAACAAACGGTCTGGACCTGGAATGCGATCGCTAAGCGTGGTGGTGCATGGGGTCTGTCCGACGATGCGAACGAAGCGACCGATGCGTTCCTGATGAACCATCTGATCTCCGAACTGTTGCCGCAGAAAGGTGACAATGAGGATCGTGTAACAAACTCTGACCCGATCACCGGTCAGGCAGCATGGTATGACCTGCGTGTGAAAATCACACCAGCTGCACCGGGTGAAACGGGCGCATGGCCGAGCTTCAGCGCGCTGAAGTCACAGCCAAACGCGAAGCCGTCACCGGATATGTTGAGCTACACGTCCCATGAAAACGTCAATCTGAACCGCCCGATGTCAGATATCCTGACCCGTGGCGAGAAGTAACAGCAGACGGAGAATAAAAAGATGAAATTAGGTCTGGTTGTTGATCTCGATACCTGTGTGGGCTGCCACGGTTGCGCCACCGCCTGTAAGCAATGGAATACGTCTGGCACCATCGGTCCGCTGTCGGATGAAAATCCGTACGGAAAAGACCCGAACGGTGCCTGGCTCAACCGTATCCGTACCTATGAGGTGGACGATACGCCAAACAGCAAAACCGTCAACATGCCGATGTCCTGCATGCATTGTGATAATGCTGCATGTGTGACGGTATGTCCGACCGGTGCATCCTATAAGCGTGAAGAAGACGGTATCGTCCTTGTCGATCAGGACAAATGCATGGGCTGTAACTTGTGCTCATGGGCGTGTCCATACGGTGCGCGTGAACTGGATCCACACAAAGGCACAATGAAGAAGTGCACCCTCTGTGTGGACCGTATTTACGATGAGAAATTACCGGAAGATGAGCGTAAACCTGCGTGTGTAATGACCTGTCCGACGAAGTCCCGTGTGTTCGGTGACTTTGATGATCCAAATTCAGAAGTCAGCCAGCTGGTGCGTGATCGTGCCGGTAAACAGCTGATGCCTGAATTGGGTTACGAGCCGGTTAATACCTATCTGCCGCCGCGTAACAAGCCGGTTGTGCAGACCCACGAGCCTGCGTCACTGAAAGAGACGGTGAAAGGTTGGGTTAACAAGGTCATCGCTCGCTGATAACGGTTGCGGGTGATCGCTCAGGGGCTCCTGCGTAGATCACCTTTGCAATCCGTTATCGCAGATTGGTATTCGAAAACAACAATAAAGTTTTGTCGGTTAGTAGCACCGGCAAGCCGGGCCGCCTCCACTGGCCCGGCACCCTAATAACGGAGACGTTACTATGCATCCGGCTTTTTCAGTACTCGTATTCACCGTGATGTCAGGGGCAGGTTACGGCCTGATCACTCTGATGATTCTGGGGCACCTGTTTGGTTTGCCTCAGTTGCAGGACAGCACAGTTTTGTTGACGGGCGGCGGTCTGGCCTTTGCGTTGATCAGCGGTGGTTTGCTGTCATCTACGCTTCATTTGGCTAATCCTAAGAATGCATGGCGTTCTTTCAGCCGCTTTAAAACATCCTGGTTGTCTCGCGAAGCCGTATTTGCTGTGCTGTTTTACCCATTTCTACTGGGTTATCTGGCAAATATCTGGGCGAATGGTACAGAAGTTACCGGCACCGCTCAGCTTGCAGGCTTCGGTGCTGCGGCGTTGGCCATGGTGACGCTGTTCTGCACCAGCATGATTTACGCAAGCCTTAAAACCATCCGTCAGTGGAACTCGTCATTGACGCCAGTAAACTATATCGCGCTGGGCCTGATGTCCGGTTCTCTGCTGCTGGCTGCGGTGCAATCTGCGGTGACCGGTGACCTGTCCTCAACATTGCACACCATTGCAATGGGA